>JBQGED010000219.1:0-16435 GCA_052039425.1 Sphingobacterium griseoflavum
ATTTCTCTGCTATATACCCGTTATCTCCTGGTCGCCTATTTACCAGCGGCTATGGCAACCTCTAACGAGAGCCTGACCATGAAAAAAATAATATTTGCCATTCTGTGCAGTAGTGTTGCAACCCCCGTTTGGTGCGATGCTCTCGGTTTCCAGGCAGGTGCCGGCCAGTGGTACATCAACTTGGAAGGCGACGTCGGACAAAATGGCGCCAACACAACGCTCGATAACCTCGGCTTTGATGACGAGACCAGCAACGTTTTCTGGGCGCAATTCGAGCACCCGATTCCTTTCATTCCCAACCTTCGGGTTATGCACAGCACTATCTCCGCTACCGAGCTATCTACCGCCTTCCAGCGCTTCATCTTCGGAGGAATCCAGTTCGACGCCGAGATAAGGGTTCTGACCGATATGGATCTTTCCCACACTGATGCGACTTTATATTACGAGCTGCTTGATAACTGGGTGACGTTCGATCTCGGAATCACCGCCCGCCACATGGAAGGTTTTGTGGAAGTCCAGAACGAGCTCCCGGTAATAGCCCGCGCGGAGCTGGAAGGCGTGCTGCCCATGGGATATATGAATTTACAACTGGATTTTCCACGCTCCGGCTGGAGTATCGGCGGCACCGTGAACGCCATTAGTTATCGCGGCGACAAAGTTACCGATTTGAGCGGTAGGATCGGTTATGCCTTTGAAGTGACATCTTTGATGGATATAGGAGTAAACGTCGGTTATCGCACCATGAGCATATTGGCGAAGGAGTTTGATGACCTATATGCGGATGCGACTATTTCCGGCTCGTACGCGGAACTGATTATCCGGTTTTAATCCAGCAGCCGTAACAACTGCCGGAAAGCAGCACAACTCAGCGCGACCCGCGTTTGATAGCGCGAGTGTCATCCGCTGCTTCGTGATCGCCGTGACTGCCGTTGTCTGCCAGACTGCCGGCCCCTTGGTCAATAGATTGCGCGTTACGCAACGCTGTCGCCACGGCTTCAGTCTGGCCAGCTTCAAGCAGTTCAAAGGTTGCGCGATGCCAGCGCGCGGCCGCTTGGGCTTGATAAAACGTCAAATGCTGGGCCTTGCTTTCGGTAGCCCGCTCCCAGCGCTCCAGCGTCTGCGCCAGCTCCGCTGCGGCTTGCCAGGAGTTGGCTGAAGCTGCCGCCGCACCCGCAAGATGGCGCAAATCAGCCGTGTATTCGAATACCACACCAGCAAGTCGTGCAACTTTAAACGCCAGTGCGCGATATGCCTTGCGTTCACGATCAGCCTCGCTGATCTCCGCTTTCTGCCACAACTCCCCACTGTAGGTACGCAAGGCTTGAGCACGCTGATCTATCGAATGTGCAAAATCACTCAGCGCTTCAGTGCGCTCCTTGCCCTGTCCTACACGTTTATAAATTGCATCCGCCTGTCGCTGCAGCTGATAGAGCCGCTCTATATCCCGTTCCAACAGGCTGGCGACTTGCACCGCATCGCCGTACTGTTTAGCGCGTTCACGAGCTTTGAGGACGTTGAACGAATCATCCAGCGACCAGTTTTGTGTGGCGATCAGCTTGATGGTGATAGCGATATCGTCGTTTTCGACTACAACGGATTTTTTATCTGGCTGGATGGACGTAGCCACAGGAAATCCCTGTGGGCCGTGCAAACCACAAAAGCTCTTGGGCAGTCCCTGGTTGGCCAGGCAGTCCTCGACGACCTTGGCTTCGCGGGTTTCGCAGACACTGCGCCATTGGCTATCGGTAATGGACTCGCAGTCGCAATCCACAAGAGGGCAGGATTTAGAGTCGGCAGCAACCGCCGCAAACGACATAAGGGGTAGCACCAAAATGGTGGCGAGAAGATGTGCTTTCATGGCTTTACCTTATGATTATGCTGCACAAGCGAAAGACTCCCTCTGATACGAACGTATTAGAATCTTCCCGAGATTACACTTGCAAAAAGCCAATCACAACCAGAAAACGAGAACCGCTTCAAATCAAATTCAGAAAAAAGTATCAAAAACTGCCGAGAATTAACCACTTATATCCGGCAGAGTTGATAGTCCACTACTCAGATTACAGATCCGGGAATAACCGGAACGGAAAGCGCCACATCACTATTCTGACCGCGATGGCGCAGGGCGTGATCCACCAGCACCAGTGCCATCATCGCCTCCGCGATCGGAGTCGCGCGGATGCCAACGCAGGGGTCGTGCCTTCCGGTGGTGACCACCTCTACCGGATTGCCATTGACGTCTACGCTTTTGCCGGGAATGCGCAGGCTTGAGGTGGGTTTAAGCGCGATATGCGCTATCACATCCTGGCCTGAGGAAATTCCTCCGAGTATGCCGCCTGCGTTGTTGCTGAGAAATCCCTCTGGAGTGATTTCATCCCTATGCTCGGTCCCTTTCTGTGCGACCGAGGCGAAGCCTGCACCGATCTCCACACCCTTAACCGCGTTGATGCTCATAAGAGCGTGGGCCAGGTCTGCGTCGAGGCGGTCGAATATCGGCTCGCCTAAACCAGGAACCATATTCGAGGCCACCACCGTGATTTTTGCTCCCACGGAGTTACCCTCTTTATTCAGCAACTGCATGTACTCTTCCATAGCCGCCACTTTGCTGGCGTCGGGGCAGAAAAACGGGTTGTTGGCGATTTCGTTCCAATCAACGGATTCAATGGCAATTGGGCCGAGTTGCGACAGATACCCGCGCACCTCAATGCCCCAGGCCTCGCGCAGAACCTTTTTCGCTACCGCACCCGCCGCGACACGCATTGCAGTTTCACGGGCCGAAGAGCGGCCGCCGCCGCGATAGTCGCGAATGCCGTACTTCTGCATATAGGTGTAATCAGCATGCGCAGGGCGGAAGACATCCTTTATTTTGCTGTAGTCCTTGGAGCGCTGATCGGTGTTGTGAATGATCATCCCGATGGGCGTGCCGGTGGTCTTGCCCTCAAAGACTCCGGAGAGAATCTTTACCTGGTCTTCTTCGCGACGCTGGGTGGTATAGCGGGACTGGCCTGGCTTGCGTCGATCCAGATCAGTCTGAATATCTTCTTCGGAGAGTTCGATGCCCGGAGGACAGCCGTCAATGATGCAACCCAGTGCCTCGCCGTGGCTCTCACCAAAGGTGGTTACGGTAAAAAGTTTGCCGAATGTATTTCCCGCCATAGCACTGCTCACCCATTGAAATTCGAAGATCCACCTCGGCGCCGTCCAGGCAGCACCAAAGCGGTCGCATTAGTCGCATTATAAGTTGCTCAAATAAAATCTGCCGCGTGAGCGACCAATTGCTCCCGGGTCAATAAAAACACACCGTGACCGCCGCGAGCGAATTCGAGCCATGTGAAAGGAACATCGGGAAAACCAGCTTCCAGAGCGGCTGCACTATTGCCAACTTCAACGATGAGGATGCCTTCATCATTAAGATGACCGGCCGCTTCGCGCAGCAATCGGCGGGTAAAGTCCAAACCGTCCAAGCCCGATTCCAATGCCAAGCGCGGTTCTGCGGCATATTCCTCGGGCAGTGCCGCCATATCCTGTTCATCCACATAGGGTGGATTGCTGACAATCAGGTCGTAACAACCGGGAAGATCCACAAACAAATCGGACTGCACCGCCCTCACCCGCTCCTGCAATTGATGTTTGGCGATATTGTTCTGAGCCACCGCCAAAGCAGGTTCGGAAATATCGCTCAAGTCCACATGAGCTTCCGGGAAGGTCGCAGCTATGGCAATGCCGATACAGCCACAGCCGGTGCACAAATCCAGAACATATTCTGGTTCCTGCATCAGCCAGGGCGAAAATTCCTGCTCAATCAGCTCGGCGATCGGTGAACGGGGAATCAGGGTGTCGCGCGTAACCTGAAATTCCATACCGGCAAAATAGGCTGTGCCGGTCAGGTAGGCGGCAGGGACACGCTCGTGAATGCGCCGTTGAATCAATGCCAGAATCTCGCGCTTTTCCGCTTCTGTCAGGCGGGTATCGACGATCTGGTTGAGCCTTTCCCATGGAGTGCAGATTGACCAGAGCACCAGCTGGGCGGCCTCGTCCCAAGCGTTATCCGTGCCGTGACCAAAAAATACTTTTGCGCGTTGAAATTCGGTGGCGCCCCAGCGAATCCAATCGCGGACCGAAAGCAGTTCACCGAAAATTGTCGAATCCATAGTGCCCATGGTGTTTGTCGCCGCCGTGAAAAAAGCTTGGCATTCTACCGGAAATCCCTCTCCGGGCCACCAGAACCCGCAGGTTCACCCATCGATGCGGCGCAATTTCCGCTTTATTTTGCCGGGGCTATGGCGTAGGGTACGTCCCTTTTTCATTTTCGCGCGCGTGAGAGAGTTGCCATGAAAGACCTGTTCAGCCAAATCATAAGCCAGATAGGTGAGGACCCGGCCCGGCCAGGTCTGGTAGACACGCCAGCGCGCGCCGCAGCGGCTTTTGAATATCTCACCAGCGGCTACAAGCGAACCATCGATGAAGTGGTGAACAACGCGCTGTTCCCCTCCGACTCCAAGGACATGATCATCGTCAAAGATATAGAGCTGTACTCCATGTGCGAGCACCACCTGCTACCGTTTGTTGGCAAAGCTCACGTGGGTTACATCCCGCAAGGCATGGTGCTGGGGCTGTCGAAAGTGGCGCGTATTGTGGACATGTACGCGCGCCGCTTGCAGATTCAGGAGCAGCTGACTCATCAGATCGCGGAAACCATTCAGGAGGTAACCGGCGCAGCCGGTGTGGCGGTGATTATCGAGGCCAAACATCTGTGCATGATGATGCGCGGCGTGGAGAAGCAGAACTCCTCCATGAAAACTTCTGCAATGTATGGCGCCTTCCGCAGCAGCGCCGCTACCCGCACCGAATTCCTGTCGCTGATCAAATGAGTAAGTGCTGGATCAGTCCAGCACCACCTCCACCCGCGCCAGCTCATCCCGGCCCGCAGGCGCGAGATTGGCGAGCCCATGAGCTGAAATGCGTGAGGTCGAAACGCCTTTATTAACTAGCAGATCTCGAAGTGTCTGCGCATAAGACATGGAACGACGTTCACGCTCGGCAAAAGTACCCGGTCGATAGTCGTGCCCGACCAGGCGCAAAGTCACAGAAGGATGCGCTTTTAGCACCGCCACCAAAAGCTCGACTGTCTCGTCCGTGATTTCGCCCTGCTCTCCCGTCAGGGAAAAACCGGGCAGCACAAAATAGCCTTTATCCACCAGCAGCTCCCACCATACTTCAGGAGCGAACGACCGCCCCGCACCCGAGTCCGGTCCGGCCCTGACCACATCCTGCTGCAAATAAATCCGGCCGTTGCCACGCTGCACCAGATACCAGACGACATAGGTTTCTTTGCGCTCGCCATCGATGCCCGCCAGCACGGCGTAAAACTGGCTGTTATCCAGGCCGTACAATTGCTTCACCCCTAGAAATTCGTTGGCCCAGCCGTTGCTGCTACCGCAATCGAGGCCCGAGCACTGAAATAGGGTAGTGAAATCCTCAGCGCTTTCCATATCAACCAGAAGGGTTCTGCGCGCTTCGCTGAAAGTCACCAGCTCCTCAAGCTCAACCGTTATGCGCGACACCAGCGCCCGCGATTTGATTTCCTGCTTCGCACGCCACTGGTTATTGACCTTTTTGATGGAGCTCAACACCAGGCGGTACTCGCTTATTGCGGGCTGGGAGCTAAAGACCACACGACCTTTGCGTACCAACCCGGCATCCGAGTGATAAGGAACCGCCGCCGCAAACAAGGGCAGTAGCAGGGCGAGACTGGTGATGATGACTTTCAAAAAAACCTCCGTTAAAGGATTAAGCAGTATTGAAATGTTGCTTGATCAGGCCGGCAATAGCCGGAGCCTGCTCGTGCATATGGTGATGATGCCCGCCTGGCAGTCTGGCTACCTGCCATCCGGGCGGGCTGAGCAGCTCAAGTGCAGCCGGCTCCGGCAACACCATGCCCTCTTCCGCGAGCACCACCAAGGTTGCTGCGGAAATGCGATCGCGGAAGGCCAACACCTGTTCCAAGCTGAAGCGGACTTCAGATCCTGCGATCAGTTTCGGATCATAGGACCAAGTAAAGCCGGAGGAGGTTTCCACCACCCCGTGTCTGGCGAGCACCTCTGCATCGGGCTCCCCCAGCGGAAACACGCCATTGACTCGGGCGGCGACAGCGGCAGCAAAGCTCGGATAACACCCGGGCTGCCGGGCAGCGGCAATTCTGACGGTGCGAATTGCTTCGGCGAGCAACTCAGGTGCTTCGGCATGAGACGCCATGCGGGGAATACCGCCTTCGAGAAGGCAGAGATGGGAAATCCTGGAAGGGAAAGTACCAGCAGCGAGCATGCTGATCATGGCGCCGCGGGAATGGCCAATCACCGAGAAGTTCGACCAACCCAACTGGTCGGCAACCGCAAACAACTCGCCGACATCCTGCCAAATGTTATAGGCGCCAAGGTAGTTGCGCCGGCCGCTTTTTCCGTGACCGGCGCAATCGAGGCACACGAGATCGCAGTCGGACAAATGCGGTGCGAGTAGATCGAAACTGGCGGCATTATCAAGCCAGCCATGCAACGCCATTACCGGGCGACCCTCGGGCTCACCCCAACGTTTCGCGCTCAGCTCTACTCCGCCGGCGGCAAACCGCTGGATAACAGGCATCAGGGGTGCTTCAGCCAGACCAGATCCGCTTGGCCGCGCCCGACCAAAGGCAGGTGCAAATAGGCCAATGCCGCCGTGCCCATGCGATAGCGCCCCGCTTCAAAACCGCAGAGCTCATCGAGCAAGGTGCCCACCAACGGCTGATGAGTCACCAGCAATACAGCGCTATCAGCAGGCTGTTGCGCCAGCCAGTCCATGGCGCGCTGGGGGTTGCTGCCGGGGGTCAGGAAATCCGCGGTATGGCGGTCCTGCACGGCTGCTGGGGTGAGAAACTTCACGGCGACGTCACAGCTTTGCTGAGCTCGGACATAAGGGCTCGCGATAACCTTGGTGATGGTGGCTAGGCTATCGCCGCTCGCGGTCAGCACTCGCTGCAGCTCGTCCCGCCCTTCCGCCGTCAGCCGGCGGTCGCGATCACGGGAAGCCGATGGTTCTGCACATCCGTGACGCAATAAAAACAAATCCATAATCAGCCCCTTTTATTGTTATGCGGCTTAAAGAGGTATGAGGGCAGCGGCTGGCTCGCCTTTCAAATCAAAAAGCTGGTCTGCCTTCATCACCGGGTTTGGGATCAACCTCGATATCCGAGATCGGTGGCGGCACCACAACCGGCGGATTCTCCACTTCCGTTTTGACCACGGCTTCGTTTTCGCTCGGTGCCGGTTCCGGCCAGTCGGCAAAAGGGAACGCCTTGAACTCGCTGTTGAACGTCAAAAACAACAACATCTGCTTGATGTACACCGTCAAGCTCCCACCGAGTTCGCGCAATTTGCGGTTATCGCTGCCGGTAATCAGTGCAAACAAAAACTGCACGATCACCAGGACACCAACCACGAACGAGGCGACGTATAGGAAGAACGCAAACAACAGCATATACACCAGGCGAACCCAGTGTTTGGAACTGGTGATATTGGACTTCAATTGCTGATCCATAGAATTCCTCACGTGTGATGGTGATAAGCAGACCAGGGTCAGGCGTTATTGAAATTCCACGTCGCTCGCCATAGCCCCGGTCATAAGACCCTGAACAACCCGCCCTATATCCTGCCCTTCGAACAGAATCGCGTACAACCCTGAAGCAAGCGGCATATAAACCCCGAGTTCATCCGCTTTCTGCTTGACGATCTGCAAAGTATTCACGCCCTCCGCAACCTGGCCGACCTCCTCCAGCGTCTGCTGCAGGGTTTTGCCGCTGCCGAGGGCATACCCCACCCGATAGTTGCGACTGAGGTCGGAACTGCAAGTCAGGATCAAATCCCCTACCCCGGCGAGGCCGAGGAAGGTCATGGCGTTGGCACCCAACTTGTTGGCGAAACGCCCCATCTCCGCTAGAGCGCGAGTCAGAATCATCGCCTGGGTGTTGTGCCCCGCGCCAAGGGCGCAAGCCATACCGCAGACGATTGCATAGATGTTTTTAATAGCGCCGGCCAGCTCGATGCCAAACTTATCGCGACTCGTGTAAACACGAAAGGTCTTGGAGGAAAAAACTTTGGGGATAACCGCCAGAACCTGTTCGTCCTCGCTGGCGATTACGCTGCCAGTATGCTGGTTTTGCACAATTTCCTTGGCGAAATTCGGCCCGCTCAACACGCCGATGCGCACCTCGGACAACTCTTCCGCCAGGATGGCGCTCATCAAAGTGAAATTGGGAGCTTCGATACCTTTGGTGGCGCTGACGACCATAGTGCCGGGGCGAATGTAGGCCGCCGCCTGACGCACCACTTCGCGAAACGACTGGCTTGGGATGGCCACCACCACCACATCCACATCTTCCAGCGCCAGCTTCAAATCTGCTGAGACATGCAGGTTGTCATGCAATTTGTAGCCTGGAAGGTAATAGGTATTTTCTCTGCGCTGCTGGCATTCCGCCGCGCGCGCGCCATCGCGAAACCAGAGCGTAGTGTGATAGCCGTTGCTCGCCATGATATTGGCGAGCGCTGTGCCGAAGCTTCCGCCGCCCAATACGGCGACTTTTTGCGGTTCTGGGTTGGTAAGACTCAATCGCGAACCCTCGTGATATTTGTTCGTTGCAATGGGTTTGACACCAGCATCAGCTGAAGTACGGCGGTGCGGTTGACGCTACCAAAGCCGTATGACGGCCACAAGCTGTGCGCTCCCATGGTGATGAATTTGTGTCGGTAAAACAAAAAAGGCGCGGGGTTTTCCACCCCACGCCCTCTCATGCTGGAAACACTTCTCAGCGGAACAGCTCGAGCAACAGTTTATTGAGACGCTGCACGTAGGCCGCCGGATCCTTCAGATGACCGCCTTCCGCCAGGCTCGCCTGATCAAATAATACTTTAGCCAAGTCGTTAAAACGGTCTTCGTCCTGCTCCTGGTCGAGTTTTACCACCAGCGGGTGCTCGGGGTTGATCTCAATAATCGGCTTGCCTTCCGGCACTTTTTGCCCAGCGGATTCCAGCAGGCGGCGCATCTGTGCACCCATATCGTGCTCACCAACCACCAGACAGGCAGGTGAATCGGTGAGGCGGTGAGTGATGCGCACATCTTCCACCAGTTCAGTCAAAGCATTCTTCATACGGCCGACCATGCTTTCAAACTGCTTTTCGGTTTCCTTCTGGCTCTGCTTTTCTTCCTCGGTTTCAATCGCGCCGAGATCCAGCGCCCCTTTGCTGACATCTTGGAACGGCTTGTCCTGGTATTCCATCAGGTGGCCCATCAACCAGTCGTCCACACGATCAGTCAGCAACAGAACCTCTATACCTTTCTTGCGGAACACTTCGAGGTGCGGGCTGTTTTTCGCGGTGTTGAAGTTGTCTGCCACCACGTAATAAATCTTCTCTTGCCCCGCTTTCATACGCTCAATGTATTGATCGAGGGACTGATCCTGCTCAGGTGAGTTGGTGTGGGTCGTAGAGAAACGCAGCAATTTGGCAATTTTCTCTTTGTTGGCGTAATCCTCCGCCGGCCCCTCTTTCAGAACCTGGCCAAACTCTTTCCAGAACTTCGCGTACTGCTCCGCATCACCCGCCAGCTTCGCCAGCATATCCAGCACACGCTTGGTCAGCGCCGACTTCATATTGTCGACATTGGGATCTTTTTGCAGGATCTCGCGCGATACGTTCAGCGACAGATCATTGGAATCCACAACACCTTTGATGAAGCGCAGATACAGAGGCAAAAACTGCTCTGCCTGATCCATGATAAAAGTGCGCTGTACATAGAGTTTCAGACCGCGGGCGCCCTCGCGGTTGTAGAGATCGAAAGGTGCGCGCGCCGGCAGATACAACAGGCAGGTGTAATCCAGCTTGCCTTCCACGCGGTTGTGGCTCCAGGACAGCGGATCGGCAAAGTCGTGGCTGATATGTTTGTAGAACTCTTTATATTCTTCGTCAGTGATCTCGCTGCGTGAGCGCGTCCACAAGGCAGTGGCTTTGTTGATCGTCTCATCTTCCGGCTCCTTCTTCTCCGCCTCATCACCAAAGTGCTGCTTTTCCATAACAATGGGCAGGGAAATATGATCGGAATATTTTTTGATAATGGAACGCAGGCGCCAGCCATCGGCAAAATCTTCTTCGCCTTTCTTCAGGTGCAGAACCACTTGGGTACCGCGGGACGCTTTTTCCACGGCTTCGACGGTGTATTCGGCTTCGCCCGTACTGGTCCAGTGCACACCTTGATCTTTGTCTGCGCCGGCGCGGCGGGTAAAGACTTCGACTTTATCAGCGACGATAAACGCCGAGTAAAAACCCACACCGAATTGGCCGATCAACTGGGCATCTTTTTTCTGGTCGCCGGACAATTTCGACATGAATTGTGCGGTGCCGGATTTGGCGATGGTACCGAGATTCTCAATCACCTCTTCCCGGCTCATGCCAATGCCGTTGTCATCGATGGTGACGGTGTTGGCATCTTTGTCGAACGAAACGCGAATGCGCAGATTGGGATCGTCTTCGTAGAGGCTGGCATTTTCCAAGGCTTCAAAGCGCAGCTTATCTGCGGCGTCGGACGCGTTGGAAACCAGCTCCCGCATGAAAATCTCCTTGTTGGAGTACAAGGAGTGGATCATCAAATGTAGAAGCTGTTTGGCTTCGGTGGCAAATCCGCGGGTTTCTTTGGCGGCGGCTACTGTCATGGTTATTGGCTCCTTAGATGGATATGGCCCTTTATCGACATGCTCGCCAAAATGGGGGTGGATTTGCCCTTTTCAACCGCCGCCAATCAGCGGCAGCGGTATACCCCGAACGTCTGACGCCCCTCTTCCATACGCCCTTCCGCCACTATCGAGTCTCCACCGAGAATGGCCGCTTCATTTTTTGCCAGCATCACGAGCTCACTAAAGATTTTGTCGTTGTTGCGCGGCACTATCGCGATCTTGGAGACCGTTTTGGAGGTGGTAGAGCCCTTTTTCACGCAGTTCACTATCTGGTCCTGGTTTAACAGCACAACTTCATGGCTTCGCGCAGTCGGTTTGACCCAAGTACATGCGGTGGTAAGTGTGGCGAGCGCCAGCAACAAAGTGGTCTTTTTCATTGTTTATCTCCGTTGATAGGGTCGGTGCCCGCTGCTGACTCCTCGCTAGAGTCGTCCTGCGATTCCTCGCGGGACTTCTTCTGCGAATCTTCAAGGGACTCCGAATACAGTTGATGGGTGGATTGTAAGAATTCTTCAACATCGGTCGCAGCGCGGAATTGCATAGCGGGTTCCACCATGGACCGATCATAGGGTGGCATAGGTTCAAAATCCGGGCGGGCCAAAAGCAGCATCAAAGTGGGAATCATCAGCACCACGGGTACCACCGAAGCCACGGCACCGCGCACAAAACCGGTTAAATGAGTGGCAAAGCTCAAAGTCACATAACCGAGGACAAAAACCGTGGCTGCGGTGAACAGCGCCACCATGGTCCCCTGCCACCGCCACAGCTCAAACTGAAACGCCCAGTAAGGCGCGCTGAATTCAAATGCGGACACCGCGAGCACAGCGGCGAGCGCTGCCGACAGGTGAGCGGGGAATTTTGCGTCGTGGCGAATATTTTTACCGATAAAGCCCCACACCCCGGCAAAGCCTACCGCTGCCAAAATCGGGTAAAGCGCGTTGAGGGCATACTGCGAGAGCTTGTTGTTTTTGGGATCCGACAGATAGGCGTCCCACACCTGCAGGATGATCAGCAGCACGATAAATAAGCTGTATATCCACCAGTGCGCCAAGTTATGGCTGAGAGCTTCCCAGCGCGAAACGGGAATCGCCGGCGCTACCTCATGAGTCGCGGAGCAAATCCGCAGATGCGTGCGGCCAAGCTCGAATATCTGCCCGGAAAAAAATGGGCTGCTGCTGAAAAACCGGTTCTTTTTGCGTCCTGGTAGCCCATGACGGTTCTGCTCCACCCGCCAAGTGCCATTGAGGGTGGACAAATCACTACCGGACAACCGCTGGGTATCTGGATCGATTTCCACCACCATGTGGTGGGATTCGACGTGAGGGTCCTGCAAGATGACATCGCAGTCGAAGGCGCGCCCTATAACCACCTTGTTTCTGTCGAATTTGTGCGTGCTTATGGCAGCGCCAGCCCGATTGATCTGTTGCACCACTAGCGCCATGCCAGCACCTCCACAAATTTCTCCAGGAAGCGCTCGGCGGCCGCCTGGGTGACGCCAGACATAGTGAAGTGGTCCATAACTGCGCGATTTTTCTGGTCGAGGCTCGCGCCTATAAAAAACACATCGTAGAGCCCTTTCAGCTGCTTATACGGCCGGACGCAATAGCTGGCGCGACGTCGCAGGGTTTTATCGTTATCGGGGTTGCGGGTTTCGAGGATGCGGTCGACACAGGAATAATTGCCGGCATCGTCCTTGTGTACTTGATTGCCCGGCCGCGCCGTCGCGGTGGTGGCCCGCCACTCGCGGTAAAAAGCGGGGGAAAGCCAGCCTTCGGATTCGAGATAGTAATATTCGTATTCAAAAAAACCGGTGTTGAAGCGGTCGCTGATAAAAATATTGTCCGCATTGTTGCAACCACGGGCGATTTCCAACACTCCCGTCTCTTTGTCGATGTCGCTGTTGCCCCAACAATCAAACCAGTTGACCACTTCGCCGAGGATCATGGCGCTGCCCATTTCCTCGCGCTTCCACTCCGCTTCGAGAATGCTGTCCATCATGGCGTTGGTGATATTGCCGATCTGGCGCGCCATATCGAGCTGGATATCGTAATCCGGCGCCAGGCTTTCGCTGCGGGCGAGCAAATCTGTTAACGCGGCCACCGGCACCAGAAAGCCCACTTGATTGCCAGCGGAGGCGACATTGATGCCCACAACTTCAGAGCGCCGGTTAACCGAAGGTCCACCACTCATTCCGGAATTGATGGCACCGCTGAAATGAATGCGGTCGAGAAATTTGTTGTCCACCAAGCCGTTGTAATTGCCCGCGACTATGGTCATGCCCAGATCGTGTGGGTTGCCCAGCGAATACAGCACCTCACCTTTTCTCGGCACTCGCTCTGCTAGGCGGAAAATGGCAGGCAGGTCGGCGGGCACCGTATCAAAAGTTAAAAGCGCAAGGTCGTTGACCACGTCGACGGTCAATACGGAAAGGTGTTGTTTGACGTCGTGCAGATCGATTTCGACGCGGTACTTATCAGGCTCCCGCACCACAAACGACACCACGTGATAATTCGTCGCCACGCGATTGCCGGCCACCAGAAATCCGCTGCCGAGGGCGACCTGACTGCCGGATTTTTTTTCCATGATGCGAATCTGGAACAAGGAGTTTTCCAGGTCCGAAAAGATTTTATCCGCGGAGACCGCTTCATCACGTTCCTGCGCCAGCACAGGGTTGATAGCGAAAGCGCAGAGCGAACCCAGAAGAATTAGCAGATGGATAAGACGGGCAAACAAGGTTGTCGACGACGGCAAAGACACAGACAAATAAGCCCCCAAGAAAAATAGGCGGCCAAGGTTAACACAGGCCGGGTAAGAGTGCGGCCCCCAACCAGGGGCCGGCAGCTAAGTATCAAGTGATGGGCAAAAGTTCCTACCGAGGCAGCTCTGTCAGGACGTAAGGTCGTCGAGCAACTGGCGCAGCGCCGCCACCTCCGCCTGCAGGTCCGTCACATGCTGTTCCAGAGATGCAACTCTATCCGCCAGCCCCTCGCCGCCAGCTTCGCTGCGGGTGGAGTGCGGGATGGAACTGAGGGCTTTTTCGAGATCACCGCTGAACAAATGCATATAGCGGGATTCTCGTTTGCCGGGTTCGAGCGGCAGTTTGGCGATCAATGGGTCGGAGCGGTTCATCATGCGATACAGAATCACTTCCAATTCCTGCACATCTTTGAATTCACACAGGCGATTGGTGCGCGTACGCAATTCTCCAGGGGTCTGTGGCCCGCGCAAAAACATCACGCAGATAATGCCGAGCTCCTGCGGTGATAATTTGTACTCACTGAACTCTGTATTGCAGAACCGATGCTGATATTTGGTCACCCGGCTGCCGAAGCCGGTCAACGCCGTCACCAGCCCCGCCTTAACCAGCTCGTCGGCGGTATCTTTTACTGTGGCTTCCGCCAGCTCCAACACCGGCTCCCGGTTGCTTTTTTGATTGCAGGCGTTGGTCAATGCGTTGAGGGAAAGTGGGTACTGCTCCGGCGTGGTCAGCGATTTTTCAATCAGTGAACCTATAACGCGGGTTTCGTAGAGGGAAAGTTCTTTCATGAGTCAGATTCCTTTTTTGCTGTCACCTCCAAAACAATCGGGTGAGTGAGGTGACATGCAAGAACGCACGGATGCTATGTCATTGACCCGCCGGTGGCAATATGAACGAGGGTGCGGCAGCTGCGGACGCCGCTGCCGAGCAATTTAACGCTGCATCCCGTATTTGCGCATTTTCTCCACCAGTGTGGTGCGCCGCATGGCGAGCCGCTCGGCGGCACGGGCCACCACCCCGCCGCTGTCGTCCAGCGCCTGCTGAATCAAGCTCTGTTCCAGGCCGTTGATATATTCCTTGAGATCGATACCGCTCTCGGGCAACAAAACCCGGTCGCTCATACTGACTACACTGGGTCCGCCGGACGCCTCCGTTGCCTCCTCTGAGGAAAAGTCATCTTCCACAGTGACATGGCAATATTTTGCCGGTAGATCCTGCACGCCAATCACGCCAAAGGGATGCATGATGGCCATGCGTTCAACTAGGTTGGCCAGTTCGCGCACGTTACCGGGCCAGCTGTGCCGACACAGAGAGAGGATGGCGGCGGAGTTGAAACGGATCGAACCGCGCTTTTCCGACTCCATGCGAGACACCAATTCATTAATCAGCAGCGGAATATCTTCCGCCCGGTCTTTCAGCGACGGCATTTCAATTGGAAACACGTTCAAGCGGTAATAGAGATCTTCGCGAAATTCGCCTTTTTCGATCATGGCTTCGAGATTGCGGTGAGTGGCTGCGATAATCCGCACGTCAGTCGGGAAGGTTTTATTGCCGCCGACGCGCTCGTAGGATTTTTCCTGTAGCACCCGCAAGATCTTCACCTGCATATGCAGTGGCATATCGCCAATTTCGTCGAGAAACAGGGTGCCGCCCTCCGCCATTTCAAAACGGCCGGCGCGGGAGTTGATGGCGCCGGTGAAAGCGCCTTTTTCGTGACCGAATAATTCGCTTTCCAGCAGCTCGGCGGGAATCGCTCCGCAGTTGACCGGCACAAAAGGTTTGTCGCGTCGCGGGGAATGATAGTGGAGGTTGCGCGCCACTACTTCTTTACCGGTGCCGGATTCACCGGCAATTAATACTGTGACATCTTTGTCCGCCACCTGGGACATCATGGCGCGCACCGCCTGAATCGAACGGCTGGTGCCGACCAGACTGCGGAACAGGTGAATCGGGCGTTTTTCGTGGGATGTGCCCACCAACGCGAGAGCTTCACGAAATCGTTGTGCGCGATGCAGCGCATCCACTAGGGAGTTATATTCCAGCGGCAGATTCAAGCGCGCAATGACCCGCTGCCGCAGCGAACTGTCTCGGTCGGAATTCGGTTCGGGGTAGCTGTTCCCCAGGGTAACCACTGGCGTGGTGCCGAAGCGGTCCCGCACAGTCTTGAGTTCGGTAGCCAGATCTCCGCCTTTATGATCGTGGCCCAAAATAACCACAGCTATCCCAGCGGTTTGTTGCCGTACATTCTCTGGAAACAGCCGCCACTCTGTAAAATCCAGAGCCAAGGCACTTTTACTGAGAAAATTCAGGATCACCAAAAGATCGTGTCGAACTGCAGAATTGTCTTCCACCAGCAGAATGCGCATGTCATCCAGCATTGTTTAATTGCCTCATAGATGCGAAGCGGAAAGCGGGCCACCAGCCAACATTTTCACGTTCATTTTTTATTGCGAAGCGCGCCTGGTTTTTGGCCTTTTCGGCAGCGCAGATCAGCCAACCTAAGTAATAGTCAACGCCTCGCCAACGGTCAAATTTTTGGCGATCGATGGTGACAACAGGTGAAAAGATTGGATTGAGCGGGGGCAATTTGACGCCGACTGGACAAGTCGGCTTTGTTGATCTAGGAGACGTGACGCAAAAATTAACGACCCAACCAGGCGTGCATGGTGGCATCCGGCAGTTCGCGCACCATTTCAGAATAAAGGGCAAGCACTTTTTCCAGCTCCCCTACCAGCATTTTGTGATCGCGAGCGGGATCGTCGAATGCGCGATTTAATTGGAATGTCAGCAATTGATCCCAATCTTTTACAGCCTCCCAGTTTGACGCCGAAAATGCTTTTTCCATTTCGCGCCGGGTGCGCACCAGGGAAAGATGGGAAACGGGGACAAGGCTCATATTCAACTCCTGACAATCAAAAACT
>JBQGED010000220.1:0-9388 GCA_052039425.1 Sphingobacterium griseoflavum
GTGCGCTACTACCATCGGCTGCTGGTATGGGATCTGCTCCGCCAGCCGCGCCTGACCCGTATTCTCGACACCGTGCTCAATCCCTTCATGGGCAAAAGCGTGGTGTTTTATTTCATCAAGGATTCGACGTGACCGCCTCTACCCTAGCCCCCGCTGTTGCAGCTTTACCGGCAGACCTGCAAGCCACCGCCAACTATATATTGGCCAATCAGTTGGCGGACGGCGCCATTCCCTGGTACGTGGGCGGCAAGCTCGACCCCTGGGATCACACCGAAGCGGCTATGGCCCTCAGCATCGCCGGTGAATATCGGGCGGCGGAGCGGGCTTATCACTGGCTGGCGCAACAGCAGCTCGCTGACGGCAGCTGGTACGCCAGCTATTTTTTGGGCGATGCAATTGGCGAGAACACTCATCAGGAGCTGCGCGAAACCAACTTTGTTGCCTACGTCGCCACCGGCGTGTGGCACCACTTTCTCATCACCCGCGATTACCGCTTTCTCGCCGATATGTTTGCCTGTGTCAGCCGCGCCACGGAATTTGTTCTGCGCTACCAAAGCGATTACGGCGAAATTGCCTGGGCAGTCGACGCCGAGGGACGCGGCCAGGATGACGCCCTGGTGACTGCTTGCAGTTCCATTTTGCGCAGCTTGGATTGTGCCTGCCGTATTGCCGCAACCTTGAATTGCCCACAAGCAGATTGGTGGGCAGCAGCTGATCGACTGGCACACGCGCTGCGTGCGCAACCAAAGCGATTTGATCGCACCTGGGAGAGCAAAGCGCGTTTTTCGATGGACTGGTATTACCCGATTCTTGCTGGAATTTACCAGGGCGAAAGCGCGCGTGCGCGCTTGGCTGCGCGCTGGCATGAGTTTGTCGAACCCGGCCTCGGCTGTCGCTGCGTTAGCGACGAGCCTTGGGTCACCATGGCGGAAACCAGCGAGTTAGTAATCGCGCTGGTTGCCAGCGGAGAAAAAGACAAAGCGCGCCAGCTTTATCAAACGCTGCATCAACGGCGAGATTCAGATGGCGGTTATTGGACCGGCTATGTCTTTCGCGACAACGCCATCTGGCCTGCGGAAAAAACCACCTGGACAGCTGGCGCGGTTATTTTGGCCGCCGATGCCTTGTTCGCGCTCACGCCTGCGCATGAACTTTTTCTGGAAGCCAGAGAAACATGCGCCGACTTCATTTAAATCCCGCCAAAATCAATCAATGTCTTTAACCTGCTTCGCAAATTTGCAAGAATGCGCGAAATTCATAATCCGTTCACAAAACAGCCGCTAGGCTGCGCACCGTTTTCAAAATTTTCTGTCTTTTCAAAACAACCAAAAAAGTAAGGAGTGCCTCATGAAGAAGACTTATCTCTCCAGCGCCGTGCGTCTCGCCGTTTGTAGCGCCGCTCTCGCCACTGCCAGCCAGGCTATCGCCGAGCAGAGCAGCGGTTTCACCATCAACCCCGGATTCGAATATCAGATGCTGGATCAAGACCTGCCGCTGGATAATCCATTTCTGTGGTCCATCGGACTGGGGTATAAAACCAGTTCACCTTGGGGTTTTGAATTGGCTTATCTCAACGGCAGCGCGGATCGCACAACCGGTAATGGTGAAGTGGATTTGGAAACCTATCGTCTCGACGCGCTCTATCATTTCGCCGATAACGACGGTGTCCAACCGTATTTGTTGATCGGTGGCGGCAAGCAGATTTTCGATTACGGCAATTCCCGCGAATATGAAAACGATATGGTAAATGTGGGCGGTGGTTTGAAAGTCGCTATCACGGATTATTTGAGCCTGCGTCCCGAATTGCGTTTGATTAATGACCTTGAGCGCGAGCTGACCCATTTCACCTTTGGCCTGGGTCTTAACTTCCAACTCGGCGGTACTGCTGCAGCACCCGCTGCTCCTAAAGTGGCTGCACCGCAGGACTCCGACAGAGATGGCGTAGTGGATTCCCAAGACCGCTGCCCTGGTACTCCGATTGGCACTCCAGTAGACGCCAACGGTTGTGAGCTGGTGTTGGATGCGGACAGTGACGGCGTAGCCGATGCGCAAGACCAGTGCCCCGGCACTTCAGCCGGCGCGAAGGTTGATGATAAAGGCTGCTACATCGTCATCACCGAAACCAAAGAAGTCCAACTGCGCGTCAACTTCGAAAACAACTCATCCGAGATTGCTGCGGATTCTTACGGTGAAATCGAGTCAGTCGCACAATTCATGCGCGAATACCCGCTCACCAAAGTTGTGCTCGAAGGCCACACAGATGATCGCGGTTCTGAAGCCTACAACCAGAAACTTTCCGAAACCCGCGCTGCGGCAGTTGCGAAAGTATTGGTAGAGCGCTTTGGCATTAATCAGTCACGCGTCAGCTCCGTTGGTTACGGTGAATCCAAACCGCTGGTGAGTAACGACACTGCCGAAAATCGCGCCAGCAACCGTCGCGTAACCGCTAAAGTCAGCGCCCACGTAGAAACCATTCAGCGCTGATCCCCGATCGGGCGCGGACATCTGTTCGCGCCTGACATCTCCCGGGCCTGGCCCGGGCACTCCCAATATTTCTGCATTGCGATCGGCACGAGGTGAATGTGCAAGAGAGTATTCAAGGAATCATTGACCGAATTCCCGAACTGACCGCGCTCTACGGCCTGCGCATAGTGTTGGCGCTGGTGGTTTTTTTAGTTGGCAAACGGTTGGCTTCTTCCATCTCACATATGATTGCCAAAGCCCTGGCCTATCGCGGAATCGATAACGCCGTTTCCAGTTTTTTCCGCCAGCTTTCCTACTACGGCATGTTGGTCGTGGTGGTGGTCGCCACGCTGGGGCAATTGGGCGTTCAGACCGCCTCTTTTGTAGCGGTAATCGGTGCCGCAGGTCTCGCCGTCGGTCTCGCGTTGCAGGGCTCACTCTCGAATTTCGCCGCCGGCGTTTTATTGATTCTGTTCCGCCCATTCCGCTCCGGCAATTACATCGAAGCCGCAGGCACCGCCGGTGTGGTAAAAGAAATATCGATTTTCTCCACCACGCTGCTGACGCCAGACAACCGCACCATCACTGTGCCCAATAGCAGCATCCTCACCGGCAATATCGTCAACTATTCCCTGCAAACAGAACGGCGTATCGATCTGGAGATTGGGGTGAGCTACAACTGCAATGTGGATGTGGTTAAACGCGAGTTGCTGGCAGTGGCACAGGTAGACGAACGTATACTGAAAGACCGTCCCATGGAGGTTGGAATCGTCTCCTTCGCCAACTCTTCGGTGAATTTTGCACTGCGCGTCTGGGCCAAAAACTCGGAGTTCGGTGTTGTGCGGTTTGCCCTGATGGAAAATATCAAAAAACGTTTCGATGAAGTGGGAATTGAGATTCCATTTCCACAAATGGACATCAACGTGCGCTCCCTACCCAAAGAACAACAGCACTGAGGTTTATCCTCTGGGTGTGCTACCGCCTGTAAAAAGCTGTGGCGCGGGTTAAGATAGCGCACCTTATCAGCGGTCCGCGCGACACGGGATGCGTCCATGTACAAAAAAATCGAAAATCAATCGTTTCTCGCTCTTCTAGTGCTGGTTTCCCTGGCGTTTTTTTGGGTCCTGCAGCCGTTTTTTGGCCCGATTTTCTGGGCGGTCGCCATCACCATCATCTTCGCACCAGTGCAGGACTGGCTGAACAGCAAATTGCCGGGCCGCCGCAATTTGAACGCCGCCCTGACGCTGCTCGCCTGTTTAATCGTGGTGGTGATCCCTGTGATCTTTACCATCACCTCGGTGGTCGGGCAGATCGCCGATTTTTATAAGCTGGTGGAATCCGGCAAATTCGATCTGACCAAATATGTGCAAAAAGTCCAAGAAGGTTTTCCCACTCTGCAGGGTTGGCTCACCCGCTTCGGCATCGATGTCGATGGTCTGAAGCAAAACGCCGCAAACGCGGCCATGGCCTCGGGTAAATTTATTGCGCAACACTCCTTAAATATTGGCCAAAATGCCTTTGGCTTCGCACTAGGCACAGGGGTGATGCTCTACGTGGCGTTTTTTCTGCTGCGCGACGGTGACCGCATCGTCCAGTTGCTCTACCGGGCGCTGCCATTGGGCGACGAGCGGGAGCAGCTGCTGTTCACCAAATTCGCCGAAGTCACCCGCGCCACAGTAAAAGGTAACCTGGTAGTGGCTGTGGTGCAGGGCTCCATCGGCGGCATCGCCTTCGCCGCCCTCGGCATCAGCGGCGCTCTGCTGTGGGGTGTCGTCATGGCGATTTTCTCCATGCTGCCGGCTGTTGGCGCATCCTTGATTTGGATACCCGTGGTAATTTATTTGTTCGCTACAGGCGCAATCATTAAGGCGATCATTCTGATTATCGTCGGCGCTTTTGGTATTGGCCTGATCGACAATATATTGCGTCCGATTCTGGTGGGCCGCGATACCAAACTGCCGGACTACCTCGTACTCTTATCCACCCTTGGGGGGCTGGTTCTCTTCGGTATTAACGGCTTTGTTATTGGCCCATTGATCGCCGCGTTATTTATCGCGTTCTGGGGCATTTTTATGCGCGAGTTTCAGGAGGGGGCACCACCAAAAATCAAGCAGGATCCACCGGCTTTGTAAGCAACTTTAGCATTAGCACTACGCGTTCAAGCGCGGTTGCGGGGACTCCACATTTTCTCCGCCCCATTCCAACACCATCCGTGCGCCGCCACTTGGAGATTCTTCCGCAAACGCCCGGCCGAGGTGCCATTGCATAATTTTGTTCACAATCGCCAACCCCAGGCCCAGCCCTCGGACTTGCGCATTGGTGTGATTGGTAAGGCGAATAAAGGATTGGAAAATGCGCTGGCGTTCGCCCTCCGGAATACCCGGGCCATCATCATCGACGATAATTTGAAAGTGCTCGGAGGACCGCCTCAGACTGACAGTAATCGTGCTTTTGGCGTAGCGCTGGGCATTGTGCAATAAATTCAGAATCGCGCGCTCCATCAGATACCACTCACATACGACTGTCTCGCCCGGCAATTCATTTTTGAATTGATACTGCAATTGCGTATGCGCGGGATTGGCTTTGACGCGCTGAATTAATTGCAGGATTAATCCACCCATATCCCCCGGTTGCAAATCCAAAGTCTGCTCGCTGTTTTCAAATCCAGCATAGGTAAAGAGCTGATTGACGAGATTGTCCATCTCAGTCACATCTTCACGCACGCCGGCCAATTGCTGTTTGATTTTGACAGGGTCCGACAAATCATTAGCCATTTCCAGACCAAACTTCATGCGCGCCAGCGGAGTACGCAGTTCGTGAGACACGGCGTATGTCATTTCTTTATGGGAAGCCAGCAGATCACGCACCCGGCGCGCCATGCGGTTGAAGGCACTGGCGAGATCGTAAACGGCGGAGGTCGGCGCTATCCGCAATTCATCCGGAACCACTTCCGAACCCAGCAATTTTGTCTGCTTTTCCAGTTTGCTGAGATCCCGCGCCAGCGGCCAGATCCACAGAAAAATCACCAGAGCTATAGCCAGATAAAACGACAATAACAAAAGATTGTAAGTCAGCGGATCCGGTACATCCGCAACGGTTTGGCGCACAGAAATAATCTGGTCCTGATGCTTCAGCTTGCGATAAAAAAGCCGGGTGTCACCGGTATCGACCACCACCGGATTGCCGGAAACGATCCGCTCAAATAATTTGGTGCTGGCGAAATCCGCCGCAGTATGAAGGGAGATTTCCAGATGGGTTTCCCGGCCAATTTTTTCCAGTGCCTCACGCTGTTGTGTTGCGGGAGTCTGCTGTACCAGATACTCCAGGACATCGAGCAGTTGTTTTTCGCCTTCCTGGACAATTTCTCCGGGCGCCTGGCTCTGCCATACCCGGTCTAGGCCCCAGCCAACCGCAATAACAGCGACGACGATTAAACTGTAGAGAGATAAAAACGCGCGGCGCATGCCCGGGCTCAGCCGGCCTTCCAGGCGTCTTCGACAAACATATAACCGCGGCCCCAGATGGTTTTAATGCGAAACGGCTTTTCCGCGTTATCGCCGAGCTTTTTGCGCAACTGCGAAATGCGCACGTCGATAGTGCGGTCCAGTCCGTCGTAAGGGCGGGAATAGATGGTATTGAATAAAAATTCCCGGCTCATGATCTGGCCGGGCTGCCGCGCAAACGTCATCAATAAATCGAATTCATGGCTGGAAATATCCACCGGTTCGCCGGCGAAAGTCACCGTGCGTGAGTTGCAGCAGATCAGCAAGTCGTCAAATTGCAGCGTTTCTTTGTCGGACTTTTCTTCCAATGAATAACGGCGTAGCAGGGCGCGGATACGGGCGAGCAAAATGCGCGGCTCCGCGGGTTTGATTACATAGTCGTCGGCGCCGCATTCCAACCCGAGAATCTGGTCGGCGTCGTCGTTGCGGGCGGTGAGCATCAAAATCGGGCCGGGAAACGTCGGGCGGATTTCGCGGCAGATACTCAAACCATCTTTATTCGGCAACATGACATCCAGAATCAACAGTTCGGGCAGAACATCGGAAACCGTGCGCTGGACTTTGCCGCCATTGCTCTCCACAGTGACCGTGTATTCACCAGTGGATTCCAGATAATCCTTCACCAAGGACGCCAGGCGCACATCGTCCTCGGCCAATAAAATGCGATGCGTCATTAGAAAAAGCTCCAGGGATTGCGGCGCTGGCGCCGGTATTTTTTCTGATCGTGAATAACCTCAAAAGCTTCACTGACCAAAGTATTGTGGTTGTGCTCGCGCAACTGGAAGGTAACGTTGCGCGTCGCTGACAAAATAAACTTATGCTGACCTTCACTGGTGTTTTCCCAACACTGCAAAGGTTTATCGATATCACTTTGGTAAAGGCAGAGGCTCATTTTCTGTGCGGCGCTCCAGCGCACATCCAACTGATCGTAGCAGGTGTCTTCCGCTTCCGTCAGAACGCATAAACGGGGCTTGAGGGAAAATTGGAGCGCAGGTAACTCTGCCGACTGTGCAGCATAAGGAACCGACATCAGAGTGATCCATCCCCCCAACCAGCGGGCTTTCCGTCCGCTAAAAATGATAAACGCCTCCGAAAAATGCGGAGCCCACACCGCGTTCGGACACCAGCGGACTGGCCTCGACGCTGTCCGGCAGCTGTGAATATTGCATCATGGCGCGCAGCGACCAGCGCTCGCTCAATGGCAACTGCCAGTCCAAGCGCACCATGCGCTCGATGCCAGAAGTCGGAGCAAAATACAGATCCTGAATATCCGTGTCGCGGGCGCTGACGCCGTAGTAGTAATCGAGAATTTCCCGGCTCTTGTAATTGCCACCGAAAGTGATTGCCCATTTTTGCTCACCGACCTGCCAAGGCAAAATCACCGCCGCGCGCAATTCATGACCGTCATGCACACCAGTGAAATCAGTCAATGCCTGGAAGTGCAGGCTGGCGTAGGCAAAGGCGTAGGAGTATTCAAAACCGGCGAGCCCCGCCATTTTGCGATGCGCCACCTGATCCGTAGTAACTTTAGCGGAGCCAGCGGATGCGCTGGCGGGTGCGTTGGCAGTAACCCGATAACGCCCTTCGCTATCCGGACTAATCAGCAAGCTGTCGGCATCGTCACTTCCCTCGGAATAAGCCACTTCGGCACCACCGCGACCACTGATATCCGCAGGTCCGTCGGCATTGACACCGAGCAGTTTGACGCGATCGCCCTCGGCCACTCCCGATATGCTGACCAGATCGCCAACCACGACCACGGAAATCGGATTGCCTTCTGTGCCAAACAGATATTGGTCCCCATTGCTGAGGTCAATTAAACGCTCGTTGATGCTGATGGCCTGGGCGGCTGAAACATAGACACCGCTGGCGACAAAATTGGGGTTGACCGGCACCGTCCCCTCGCCTGTAGCAGACATGTTTCCGGAAATATTTACTTGATAGGAGCTAGCGGCGATAGGACCAACGCTGCCTCCGCCTGAAGTAAACCCGCCGGCATCGGAGAAATTAAACGGATCCCAACGATTGAAATACATCTGATCGTAGCCAGGGGTGACGAGCGCGCTGAACTGGTGGCGGTCATCCTCGAAAAGCGTAAAACCCATTTCCAGGTTTTTGAGAAAAAAACGCTCGCCGTAATAACTTACTTCGGGCAGCAGCACCAGGGGATTATCTTCGCCGCCGTGGAGCGGATTGCTGCGCATGCCCAGTCCCAAGCCGAGGTTGACCCTCCAGTCGCCGACTTCCACGCAGTTTTCCCTGCAGCCGGATTGCGCCGCTGCCTCCAATGTCAGTAGGAGCAACAGAAAAAATACACAGCATTGCCAAAATGCCGACCACGGCCGCGCGCCGCGGCTCGTATCTCCATCGGGAAATCCTGGCGACGCTGGGGTTTTCACAAGTACATGCCTTTATACATCGGTTATCTACTATAGGATGGTGAGGCAATTCTAGCGGGATGCTCCGGCGCTGAACCAGTGTGGCTACACTTCTTTACAAGCGCCAGAACGAGGTAAACCGCGCAAATGACACTTCGTTTAGCCGAAGTTGGGGTGAGGCGGATTGCGCCTGCGCGGCTGATTCTGTGCGCCTTCACCTTATCGAGCCGCAGTCGCACTGCCCAGTTATTACCGCTAGAATGGTTCGGCTTATAGTCCGATCACACAAGCTGAGTGTTCGGTTCTGATTATTCTAATAATGAGGTTTTCCGTGACTTCGATTGCCAAGCCCCTGGTCCGCTGCAGCCTGCTGGCGGCCAGTCTTACCTTGATATTGACCTCCTGCTCCACGCCGGACACCACACAAATCACAGCTCCGGTGATCGAGCAAAAGCACCAGCCGGACCTCTGGCCCAAAGCCAAATCCCCCTTTCCGGCGGCAGAAACCGCCGCTATCAACGCCGAAGTGGAAAAGCTGCTGGCGCGCATGAGCCTCGCGCAAAAGGTTGGCCAGATCACCCAGGCGGAGATCAGCCGCACCACCCCGGATGACGTGAAGAAATACCACCTGGGCTCCGTCCTCAACGGCGGCGGCGGCTTTCTCGATGGCAACAAACAGGCGCCAATCCAGGACTGGGTAAAAGCACTGGATGCCTACTATGAGGCCTCCATGGATGCCAGCGACGGTCGTCTGCCCGTACCCATTACGTGGGGCACCGATGCGGTACACGGCCACAACAAAATCGTCGGCGCCACCATCTTCCCCCACAACATAGGCTTGGGCGCGACCCGCAACGGCGAGCTGGTGCGCCGTATTGGCGAGATCACTGCGGTGCAAGTGCGCGCCAGCGGTATGGACTGGACCTTCTCGCCCTCACTTTCCGTGGGGCGCAACGACCGCTGGGGTCGCACTTACGAGGGTTTCTCGGAAGATCCCAAACGGGTGTCGGAACTCGGTCGCCAAGCGATCTTGGGCTACCAGGG
>JBQGED010000221.1:0-18863 GCA_052039425.1 Sphingobacterium griseoflavum
TTACGGCTGCGATGTGGCGGCCAACGACGCTGGCCGCGATCTGCTCGCCACCATCGCAGCCTGGACCGGCGCGGATGTGGCGGGGAGTGATGACAAAACCGGCGCGGCGGAACTGGCGGCCGACTGGCAGCTGGAATTCCGTACCGGCGAGATCGATACGGTTATGCCTTTTGCTGGCGCGGTGAATGCGAATTGGTCTCATAACCTGGCCACTATAGTCGTGACGTCCGATGCCGATACAGCGCTTCCCTTTGGCGTCAACTCTGTCGCGAGCTTGATCACCCGCGACGACATCACCCTCCGCCAGGCCATTCAGGCGGTGAATTTCGATGCTCAATTTGGCAACAAAACCGTTCATACCATCGCGTTCGATCTGGACGGGACGGATTACACCATCACACTCGGTACCGCACTGCCCAACGTGGCGGCGGCGGTGGTGATCGACGGCACCACAGATCCCGATTACACCGACACTACGGTAGTGACGCTGACCGGTAAACCCATTCTGCTGAATATCACGGGCAACGATATCGAAGTGCGTGGGTTGGTACTGCAAGGTTCCGATGACAACGGCATCGTTATCACGGGCAGTCGCAATGTGATCGCGGGAAATCACAGTATCGAAAACGCCAAAAGCGGAATTTATGTCAAAGGCGGCTCCTTCAATGTGATTGGTGGTGCTGACTCTGCGGACCGCAATGTCCTTAGCGGCAATGAGCAGTACGGCATCTATCTTGGCTATAACTACACCGCGCAGGGTAATCAGGTGATCGGTAATTACATCGGCGTCACGGCCGATGGCCAGGCCGCGTATGGTAATGGGGAGTATGGTGTAGGTTTGGTGCACCTCTCCACTCAGACCAACGCGACCGCAAGCATCGTCAGCGGCAATGTGATATCCGCAAATGCTTATGGTGGTATTTATTTAGGTCCGGAAGCCTACCACGTCGATATCCTGAACAATCTGATTGGCTTGGCGGCAGATGGAAAAACGGATCTCGGTAATGAAGGTCATGGCATCTACGTCAAAACCGGTCCGAATGCCGGGTTTCCTGGCTTTCCGGTTTCGCATGTACCCAGTGACATCCTGATCCAGGGCAATACCATCGCCTACAACGAGGGCGCGGGCATCAGTGTGGAGAACGACTACACCTACGATGTGAAGATTATTCAGAACCGGATTTACGACAATACCGGCTTGGGGATTGATCTGGGCGCAGACGGCGTGACCGTGAATGACAGCGGGGATGTAGACAACGGCGAGAATGGCCTCAACAACTTCCCGGTGATCAATGCGGTTTCGGTGGTGGATGGGAAGCTGCGCATAGAAGGAACGCTGAATAACAAGGATGGCGTCGGCGCCTTTGAAATTCATTTTTATTACTCGGACACCGCTCACGGTTCGGGCCATGGTGATGCAAAACATTACATCGGTTCGGTGAGCGTCACGCCGTCTCCCATTCAGGGCAACGCAAATTTTAATGCGACTTTCACCACCATTGTTCCAGACGGGAGCTATATCACTGCGACCGCCACATCCGTTCGCGGTACCTCCGAATTTGCCGCCAACGTGTTTCTACCGGTCGGCAATGGCGATCCCGTCAATATTGCGCCGACCGGCGAAGTAAAAATCATCGGTAGCTTAGTGGAAGGCGCACTGTTGACGGCGGCGCATACGTTGGTAGATGGCAATGGCCGCACTGGCCCGGTGACCTACCAGTGGCAGCGCAACGGCACCCTTATCGCAGCCGGCACAACCTATACCCTGACTCAGGAAGATGTAGGTGCGACCATCACAGTTGTGGCCAGCTACACCGATGATGACGGTTACGAAGAGGAGGTAAGCAGCACGGTTTACGGGCCGGTACAGAACCTGAACGACGCACCGACCGGCGGCTTAGTGATTGACGGCACCGCCGAGCAGGGGCAAACCCTCACCGTCGAAAACACCTTAGATGATCCCGACGGCAATCCAGAAGCCTTCAGTTATCAGTGGTGGCGCGACGGTGTGGCAATTGAGGGGGCAACGGGTGAGAGCTACACCCTGACGCAAGACGATGTCGGCAGCATCATTACCGTATCGACCACCTATGAGGACGGCTACGGCACCGAAGAAACCGTTGTCAGCGCGCCGACCATAGCCATTGCGAACATCAACGACGCGCCGGTAGGCGGCATAGCGATTCTGGGCGATCTGCGGCAAAACGAGACCTTGAGTGTCGATCTGAACTTTGACGACGCCGATGGGGTGCCGGCGCAATTGAACTACCAGTGGTACCGCAATGGCGTGGCCATTTCCGGGGCCACCGACGCCACTTACACCCTCACTCAGGCCGAGGTGGGGTATCGCATATCGGTGGAGGTAAGTTATGTCGACTCACTCGGCAGCGAAGAGGCGCTCAGCAGCGCGCAGACCGACCCGGTAATCAACGTCAACGATGCGCCCACCGGGGAAGTGACGATTACGGGGACACCGCTGCAAGGCCAAACGCTAAACGCCAATGCTGGTATTTCGGATGGGGATGGCATGGGCGGTGGCCGGGTTTACCAGTGGTATCGCGACGGTCAAGCGATCTCCGGTGCCGATCAACTCTCCTATACCTTGACCCAGGCGGATGTTGGGGCCCGAATGAGCGTCACGGTGTTTTATACCGATGGCCAGGGCACCGACGAGCAGGTCTCCAGTGATCCCACCGGTATTGTCGCCAATATCAATGACGCGCCTACGGGTGGTTTGACGATTATCGGTACGGTGGTGGAAGGGCAAACACTCGATGTTCAGAACACCGTAAACGACCTGGACGGCAATCCCGCTTCCTTCGAATACCAGTGGTTCCGCAATGGCGCAGCGATCTCCGGCGCGACGAATGATAGCTATACCCTGACGCTCGAGGACGTGGGCAGCATTATTACGGTGACAACCGTCTACATCGATGGCAGCGGTACAACAGAAACGGTCACCAGCGATGCCACCGCGCCAGTCGCCAGTTTCAATCAGGCGCCCACAGGCGATCTCGTCATAGTGGGAACGGCGCAGCAGGGCGAAATCCTAACGGTGGACAACACCCTGAGCGATCCAGACGGCAATCCCGGCGAGTTCCAATATCAGTGGTATCGCAATGATGTGGCCATCAGCGGGGCCACGGATGATGCCTATAGGCTGATTCAGGCAGACGTCGGCGCCACCATTTCTGTAAGAGCCACCTATATCGATGGCCAGGACACGCAGGAGACGGTGATCAGCCTGGCGACTGAGTCGGTGGTCAATATCAACGACGATCCGACGGGCAGCCTGAACGTTCTTGGTAGGGCGGAGCAGGGGCGGACCTTGACGGTACAGAACACCCTGCATGATGCGGACGGCAATCCCGCCTCCTTTACTTATCAATGGTTGCGTGACGGTGTGGCGATTGCCGGCGCAACGGGCAGCAGTTATGTCCTGGCGGAAGTCGATGTGGGTAGCGCTATTAGCGTCCGGACGGTTTATGTGGATGGTTATGGCGCAACCGAGACTGTCACCAGTGCCGCGACTGCCCCCGTAGCCAATATCAATGACGCCCCGACTGGCAGCCTGACCATCTCCGGCACACCACAACAGGGCCAAACTTTGACTCTGGGGAACACCCTGCGTGATTCCGACGGCGATCCAGCGTCCTTCAGCTACCAGTGGCTGCGCAATGGCGCGGCGATCACCGGCGCCACCGGCGAAAGCTATGAGCTGGCCCAGGAGGATGTGGGCAAAGCGATCAGCGTTAGGGTCATTTATGTTGATGGCCATGGCACCACGGAAACCGTCACCAGCGCCGCGACCGGGTTGGTCGAAAATAGTAATGATGTCCCAACAGGTGGTTTGATCATCGACGGCTACCTTGAACAGGGCCGGACGTTAACGGTGCAGAGCACCATCGCCGACCTGGACGGTCTTCCCAACTCGTTTACCTATCAATGGCTGCGCGATGGCGAGGCGATTCAAGACGCCACTGGTAGCAGCTATGTCCTGACGGAAGAGGATGTGGGCAGCCGCATTAGCGTGACCACGAATTATGTGGTTGGTGGTGGCTATACCGAGACGGTCACCAGCGCTCTGTCTGATGAAGTCGCCAATATCAACGACTCCCCCACAGGCCGGCTGACCATCACCGGCACAGCGCAGCAGGGCCAGAACCTGACCCTGGGGAACACCCTGCGCGATCCCGATGGCAATCCTGCGTCCTTCAGTTATCAGTGGCTGCGCAATGGCGAGGCCATTACGGGTGCGACGGGTACCAGCTATGTGCTGACCCAGGCGGATGTGGGCAGCAACATTAGCGTACGAACCGTTTATGTCGACGGTCACGGCACCACCGAAACCATCACCAGCACAGCGACCGCGCGCGTCACTAATGTCAATGATGTTCCTACCGGCTCCGTGGTGATCGGCGGCAGTCCGCAAGTCGGCGGCACCCTCTCTGCCACCCAAAATATCGACGACCTTGACGGCATTCCCGGCCCGTTGAATTACCAGTGGTATCGCGATGGCGTTGCCATAAATGGCGCAACGGCTGCCAACTATCAGATCGCCATGGATGACCTGGGTGCGCGCTTGCATGTGCAGGTGAGCTATGTGGACGGGCAGGGCACGGCTGAGCAGGTGGCCAGTGAACCGACCGTCGAGATCGTCTATATCAATGCGCCACCAGTGGGCGAACTGGCGCTCGGCGGCGTGGTGCAGGAGGACCAGCTCCTCACCGCCACTCCCAACCTGACCGACGCTGATGGCATAGCCTCAGAGTTCACTTACCGCTGGTATCGCGACGGCGTTTTAATCGAAGGCGCCAATGCGGCCACTTATCAATTGAGCGACGCGGATGTCGGGTCGCGGATTCACGCGGTGGTGTCCTACACCGATGATTTCGGCACGCAGGAAACCCTTGCCAGCAGTGCCAGCGCGCCAGTGACCGCAGTCAACGACGCGCCCATGGGAGCCGTAACCATTGCCGGTCCGGCGCTCCAAGGAGACGTGCTGACCGCCGGTCACAGCCTTGAAGATATCGACGGCATGCCGGCGACGGTGCAATGGCAGTGGTACCGCGACGGCGTCGCCATCAGCGGCGCCACCTCCGCCACCTACCAACTCAGTGACGCCGACGTGGGCACACGTATTCACGTGCGCCTGAGCTATACCGATCTGCAGGGCTTCAACGAGGCGGTGGATTCCGCTCCCAGTGCGCTGATTGCCGCTCTCAATGCGCCGCCCCAGGGGCAGGTGATGATTGCCGGCAACCCGGTGCTCGGCGGCACCCTGACGCTTGCCGCCAACCTGACCGACGCCAATGGCCTAAGCGGCCTCATAACCTATATGTGGTTGCGGGATGGCGAGCCGATTTCCGGTGCCACCGGCAGCACCTACCAAATCACCGCCGCCGACAGCAACACCACGCTGTCGGTATTGGCGAGCTATACCGACGACCGGGGCTTTGAGGAAGAGGTGCTCAGCAATCTGGTGGATATCCCGGAGCTGAGCGTCGTAGAACCTGAGCCGGAACCGCAACCCGAGCCCCCGCCGGTGCAGGAAGTGGCGGAGCTGCCGCCAGTGGAGCGCGCGCCCGTGCCTTCATCGCCGAGCGTGCCCGTACAAGAAGCCCCCTCGCGGGAAACGCCCGCGGACGATCAAGCGAAAGAGAAAGACGAGGAATCCGTTGAATCCCCGATGCCCACGGGTGATCTAGTGTTCAGCGGCGGCGACCGCGACAATAACGATCACCGGCGACCTCTATTCGATGGTGATAGCGGCGGCGGAAGCATGGAACGCGGCGGCTTTGCCATGTTCGGCAACAATCCCGACCGCACCCTTAACGACCGCATGACCAGCGCCGTCAGCAGCTTTGCCGCCGGCATTGAGAAAGTTCTGTACAGCGCGCCGGGGCAGGGGCTGTTCCCCAGTTTGCAGGACTCCCTGGCACTGCTGAACGACGCGCGCTATTCCGGCGCTCTCGCTGAGGCAGTGCAGGACATCAAAGACGTTCGCCCCACCTTGACCAGCGTGATTGTCGGCGGCACCGCAGCGGTTTCCACTGGCTTGTCCGTGGGTTATGTCGTGTGGACGCTGCGCAGCGGCATTCTGATGACCAGCCTGCTGAGTTCACTGCCCGCGTGGCGCTTTATCGATCCACTGCCCATCTTAAGCGGCAAAGTCAGCGCCGAGGACGAGGACGACGAGTCCCTGGAATCCCTGGTGGCGGATACCCAACAGCCGCAAACCCACAGCGGAGCTCATTGATTCATGTCGATATTTACCCGCGTCAAACAAAAGAGCACGCAGTACCGGCTCGCGGTGGGCCTCACCAGCATCACCGTCACCCTGATGCTGATCGGCGGCTTTATCGGCCTGCTGCCGGACCAGCAGCAGCTGCGCCTGCAGGGGCGCGCCGAAGTGGCGGAGGTGGTGGCGGCCAACAGTACGCTGCTGCTCACCCACGCCGATGCCGCGCGCATGGAGGCGGTGCTGCATCACGTAGTGCAGCGCAATCCGGATATGGTTTACGCGTTAATCAAGCGCGAATCCGGTGAGGAGATCTCCCGCGTTGCCAAAACCGATCTGCCGCCAGAAATCGCGGCGCTGGAAACCCTCGACAAGGTCGATGTGCCCATCTGGTCCGGCAAGGAAAAATGGGGCTCGGTGGAATTGCACTTCACACCGGCCTATCCGCCAGGCATCACCGGGTTTTTGCAGCAGCCCCTGGTGCACTACATCATCTTCGTCAGCGCCGTCAGTTTTCTGTTTTTCTTTTTCTATCTCGGCCGCATGTTGAAATTGCTGGACCCGTCCCAGGCGATTCCCGACCGGGTGCGCTCGGCGCTGGACACCATGGCGGAAGGTCTGCTGGTACTCGACGCGCGCCAAAATATCGTGCTGGCCAACCAGGCGTTCGCACGCATTCTCGGCCGCAATGCGGCGGACCTTGTCGGCCTCAATTGCCGGCGCTTTGCCTGGTCCAATGTGGATGATTCACCCTTCGACGCCAAAAAGTCGCCCTGGGGCAGCGCCATCGAACGCGGCAAGCCGGTGACCAGCCGGCGCATACGCCTGCAGCTCGAAAGCGGCCAGACCCGCACCTTTATGGTGAACTGCTCGCCGGTGCTTGCGAACAACGGCAAAGCCGGCGGCGTTCTGGTGAGCTTTGACGATGTCACCGTGCTCGAACAAAAGGAAATTGAGCTGCTGAAATCCAAGGAGGAGGCGGAAATCGCCAACCAGTCGAAAAGTATTTTTCTCGCCAATATGAGTCATGAAATCCGCACACCGATGAACGCCATTATGGGGTTTACCGAAGTGCTGCAGCGCGGCTATGGCGAAGGTGAAAATTATCGTCAATATCTCGACACCATTGCCAAAAACAGCCGACATCTACTGGAGTTGATCAACGATATTCTCGATTTATCCAAGGTGGAATCCGGCCAAATCGAAGTGGAAAGGCTGCCCTGCGCCCTCCACGACATTATTCTCGATGTGGTGGAGACCCTCGGCATAGCGGCGCAAAACAAAGGCATAGAACTCATTTATAAACCCGTTAGCGAATTGCCGGCCACCGTGCAAACCGACCCCGGCCGCGTGCGCCAGATCATCACCAACTTGGTGGGCAACGCGATTAAATTCACCTCCAGCGGTAGCGTCACCGTCATCAGCCGCTATGCTAAAAGCAGCAATGGCGGCGACGTATCGGTGGAAGTGATCGACACCGGCATCGGCATGACCGAAGCGCAGCAGCAGAAAATATTCGACCCGTTTGTGCAGGCGGACAGCTCCATTACGCGTCGCTTTGGTGGTACTGGCCTGGGTTTGACGATCAGTCGAAAATTCGCCATGGCATTGGGCGGTGACATTGCGGTCACCAGCGAAGCCGGCAAGGGCAGTCGTTTTACCTTGACCATCGACGCCGGCGATTGCAGTGGCGTTGCGCTCTTGTCGCCAAAACAAATTCTCGCCGCACGCAGTGAACAAGTGCAGGAACAGAGCGACTGGCAAATGCCCAAAGTCCATGTGCTGGTGGTGGACGACAGCGAGGAAAACCGCGATTTGATTCGCCTGGTATTGAACCATCAAGGAATCACCGTAACCGTGGCCAGCAATGGGGTACAGGCGCTGCAGATTGTGCGCGACAACCAGTACCAGTTGATTTTGATGGATGTGCAGATGCCAGAAATGGATGGTTATACCGCAGTGGGCAAAATGCGCGAGTTGGGTATTAAAACCCCGGTGGTGGCACTGACTGCCCACGCCATGAAAGGCATTGAGCAGAAATGTATACAGGCGGGTTTCGACGGCTATTTGGGCAAGCCGATCAAAATTGACGGCCTGCTGGAAAAAGTCGCCTCTTATATCGGCGGCAAACGGGTGGAGCGATCACTCGCTGCGATTCCGGTCTTGCAGGAGCGAGCGAAAAACAAAATGTCGCGCCTGTCGAGCAAGCGCGACGACAAAGCGCCGGTGGTTTCCATTCTGCAGAACAACGAAAAATATCGGCCCATTGTCAGCAAATTTGTACGCAAGCTGGCAGAGCAGCTGGAAGAAATCCGCGCACTGCACCAAGCCGGTCATTATGAAGAGTTGGCGATTCTCGCCCATAAAATCAAAGGCTCGGCGGGGACCGTTGGGTTTTACGCCTTTACCGAACCCTTTTTTAAATTGGAAACCGCGGCGCATCAGCGCGATGACGAAAAAATCAATTACGCCATGTTGGATATTACCCAGTTGTTTGAACGCATTGATCCCTCTCTGGCGCACGGGGACCAAAATCCATCGGTTGGACAGACGGGCTAATGGCGCGAGCACTTAATCGTCGCCAGCGATTCAGGTAGGTTATGAACGATATACGCAAACAAGTTACACCCTTTTTCGATGCGGTCATCATGATGATTGATGATGAGCCGCTGGTAATGGATGTGTTGCAGACCACCCTCGAAGAACACGGCTATCGCTATTTCATCAAAATTGAAGATTCCACCAAAGCGGTAGAGGCAATTTATCGCGAGCGACCGGATGTGGTGTTGCTGGATCTGATCATGCCGGAGCGCGATGGCTTTTCCATTCTGGAAGAATTGCGCGCAAATCCAGATACCAAATTTCTCTCCGTGATAGTGCTCACCTCGTCCAACGATTCCAGCACCAAATTAAAAGCGCTGGAGCTCGGTGCTACGGATTTTCTCGCCAAACCGGTGGATCGCAGTGAATTGGTGTTGCGCCTTAGAAATACGCTGACGGTGAAAGCCTATCAGGATCAACTCGCCTATTACGACACACTTACGCAATTGCCCAACCGCAAATTATTTCTCGATCGTCTGGATTGGGCGATCAAATGCGCGATACGCGATGACAGCCAGGTCGCAGTGCTCAATATCGCCATTGATCGCTTTCAACAGGTCAATGAATTATTGGGCACACAGGCGGGCGATGAATTATTGGTGGAGGTTTCGCGCCGTCTGTTGAAAAGTCTGCGCGAAACCGACACGGTCAGTCGCGGTGGTCAGGAAGCGGCTTGGCGCAATATTGCGCGGTTGTCCGGCGATGAATTTTCGATCATGTTGACTGATTTAAAAAATGGTAATCAGATTGTCGCCATCGCCGAGCGGTTGCGCGCTGGTCTGCGTGAGCCATTCCATATCCGCCAGCGCGAAATTTATATCACCGTCAGTATTGGTATAGCGTTGTTCCCGAAAGACGCCGACACCACGGACACGCTGATGAAGCACGCGGGTGCTGCCACCGCTTATGCCAAGGAAAAAGGCCGTGACTGTTATCAATTTTTCTCCGCCGAAATCAATGCCGCCGCAAAACAGCGCATGAATTTGGAGCACAGTCTGCGCCGGGTGCTTGAGCGCAATGAGCTGGATTTGTATTACCAGCCAAAAATCAGCGCGCTCACCGGTGATATTAAAGGCGCAGAAGCTCTGCTGCGCTGGCGCCATCCGCAGCGCGGTTTTATTCCGCCCTATGAATTTATTCCTGTGGCAGAAGCCTCCGGCATGATTACCCAGATTGGCGAATGGGTTTTGCGCCGGGCCTGCGAGCAGAATGTGCAGTGGCAGCAAAAAGGTTTGGCCGATCTGAGCATGTCGGTGAATGTCTCGGCGCAGCAATTTCGCGACAATAAATTTCCGGCAATTGTGCAAAAAGTGTTGAGCGACACCGGCATGGATCCCGAGTTGCTGGTGCTGGAAATTACAGAGGGCGTATTGATGGGCGATCGCGATCGCATCGGCGATCTGCTGTTTAAAATCAAAACCATAGGGGCGCTCCTGTCCATCGACGATTTCGGCACCGGTTATTCCTCCCTGAGTTATCTGAAAGCGTTTCCCATTGACGAATTAAAAATTGATCGCTCGTTTATCGTCGACACTCCCGCCGACGGCGACAGTGCCGCCATAGTGCGCACCATTGTTGCCATGGCGCGCAGCCTGGATTTACAGGTCGTGGCCGAAGGTGTGGAAGAAGAGGCGCAAGTGCAGTTTCTGCGCGAGCTCAGTTGCGATCAGATTCAGGGATATTACTTCGCCAAACCTATGCCAGCTGAGGAGTTTGAAGCCTTCTGCCTTGAGCGTATGGGGAAAAGCCTGCCCGGCCGCGTACAAGGTGCCTAAGCGGACCTTTTTATCCTCAACTAAACTTATGCAACGCGCGATTTTTTACGCCTCAACCAAGGTTAGGTGATCGGCGTCTACACTATTCAGATTCCGGATGATGCCATGAGCAAAGCAAAACCCTCTCGTCTCTCTTCCTTTATCCGTCGGGGATTGTTGGCGGCTGTGCCTTTGGCTGTGGCGGGGTGCGGTGTGGATAATTCCGGCGGTAAAGAGATTTTTATCGAGGCAGTGCCCAACAGCACGGATCAATTTGCCTCCGCGTTCTATAACGACAAAGCGAGCGGTTCTTCGCAACCTGTCCTCCTCGATTTTGATAACGATCCCTATTTGGTCACACCGAGCAGAAGCCTTTTGTACCGCGGTGAATATCTCGGTTATGTGCGTGATCAGGGGCATTTCAAACCGGGCGCTCTGCTGGTCTCCAACCGCACGGCGTCCTGGCATGGGCCGTTGGTAGTGCTACCGGGGTTGGAAAATGGCCGAGCGTACAACGCATCGGTATGGATCAAGCTCATTGAGACCGACCTGCCAGCACGGGCCAAATTGATGTGGACCCAAGTGGTTGGAGGCTCTTTGACGGAACTCGTGCTGGCGGAAATGGACGTGGAGCCGCGCATGTGGGTGAAATTGGAGGGCGAATTTATTGGCAATTCGCAGCCGCAAAGCGCGATCAATACCTTGAGCCTGGATGTCGATAAAGTCGATGTGAAATATCTCGTTGATGATTTTATGGTGGCCTACGCGGAGCTTTCGGCGCAATTACAGGCGAAAGCGGTGGCGGCAAAATCGGTGCTGACGGATTTGATTGTCAATGGCGACGTTGAACAAGGTTTGGAGCCCTGGACTCATCAGGGCGGTGTCATTACTCGCAGCTCGGCTTATGCAAATACCGGATCCTACAGTTTGTTGATTTCCGGGCGGCTGCAGGAATGGAACGCGCCTATGATGCCGGTGAAGGGCATGGAAAATAACAAGCAGTATCGCTTTAGCGTATTTGTCCGCCTGAACGATGGCGAATCCGCCGCCAATGTAAAACTGACCATGCGCAGAACCACCGCAGGACAGACGACTTTTGCCCCGCTCGGCTCGGGGCAGGCAAGCAGTACCACTTGGTCGGAAATTTCAGGGACTTTTTCGGCGAGTAATATCGAGGAGTCGGAACACGTCGCCGTCTATCTCGAAGCAGAAAATCCGACCGCCAGCTATTTTGTCGATACTCTGACCATAGAGGTCGTCCCGGAAAACTAAAACTCATCTTCAAGATTCCGCGCTCAGCGGATTGAGGTGACCTAAATAAAAACCTGCATAACATTCGCAAAAAAGCCATCGCCTGGGCGATGGCTTTTTTTTATGGTTGGAAAAGCGAATGTTGAGTTATCTGAATGCAATAAATATGAGAAACAAGAAAATAAAAATGCTTATGCGGCTTTCTGCCCGCGCACTTGGTCGCGGCCGCTTTTCTTGGCGTCATACAAGGCTTCGTCAGCGCGGCCGAGTGCTTGGCTGAAGCTTTCTCCAGGGCGAATATTGGCAACGCCGAAACTGGCAGTTACGCGCAAATCCGGCACGCTGAACATCAGGTGTTTGACTTCGGAACGCAATTTTTCCGCGACGCGTACGGCGCCCTCGGGATTGGTTTTCGGGCAGATCACCACAATTTCTTCGCCGCCCCAACGCACGGCGGCATCGCCTTCGCGCACCGCGTGCTGCACCACGGCGCTTACGCGCTTGAGCACCTCGTCGCCGATTTCGTGACCGAAATTATCGTTAACCTGTTTAAAGTGATCGATATCCATGACCACTAAAGCGGTGCCGGTAAGGGAATTGTGCTGTGCGAATTCGTCGACCAGATCCAGAGCGGCGCGGCGGTTGAGCAGGCCGGTGAGCGGGTCATACATCGACAGGCGTTTGAAATGTGCGGATTCAGTGTCGGCCTCCTGGAGTTTTTTCAGCAGGCCAAACATTTCATCGTGGCGCTCTTTAAGCTGTACTCTGAGGCGGAAAAAGTTGTAGATCAGGCCCACCACGACGAAATAGGTCAATGAACCCACGCCCCACCAAATCATATTGTGTTTGCCAAACCAGGGGGCTGCGACGGAAAAGTTGGGAACGTTGAAGTAATGCTGGCCAATAGCGACCGGTGTTGATACATCGAACCCTATATGGACGATATTGTCCCGGCTGGGCTGGCGCATTTCGGGAATGTCTCCCACTTGGCGGGACTCGATCCACCACCCCGCCACCTCAAAATTGTCGAACGGAATTTCATAGATATAGGAGCCTCGGCGCACGGGCACATCGATCTGATGATATTTGCTATCTGGAAAATTCGGATCGGCGACGGCGTTGCGATAATAAACGCGGAATTTTTCCGCCGGCCCTTTGTATTCCACCTCTAGTCGCAGCTTGGTGTAATCGCTGAAATCGGTTCCTTGGCGAAGCCCATCGCCCATCTGTATGTTCATGCCGCAAAAGCGGATGCCGGTGCCTTGCAGCAAGACGCAACTGAAACCTTTTCTGCGTTTATCCGTCCAGTTGAGCGCCGTGCCCGCACCTTTGTCACTGTATAGCGAGCGGATTCCACCTTCGTCGACCAAGTGATACTCCCGCTCGGACAGAGCTGCCACCGCCGTCGCACCCAGCCAGGCAATCAGCGCCAGCACTAGAAAAAAAGTGGAGGATTTCACAGGTTTTTATAACTCCGGTCACAGTCACAGGCGGGCTAGCCCGTTTGGATGAGGTCGTAATCCGAAGTCTAGCAAACGCTGCGTAACTCGCCGTTTTTTTGCACGAGGGAAATTTAAGCAGGCTATTGGAACGGAAGTATTTACCGCATTTTTTGTGATTTTTTTATTTCAGGTTTGCAAGTCAAAACCAGTTCGTATTTATGGTTGGGTTCACCATAAATACGTGGACAAAGACGCGAGGGGGAATAATTGGAAACTCACAGCGCCGTCCCTGGCAGCCGAGTCAGCGGCCCCTGGTGTAAGCGCCGGATGGGCGGAATTGTTTACCTGCGGTTGGTTTGCGCGCGGCTTGCGCCGCGCTTTTAGAGACGTTAGTGAGCTTGGCCAGACGGGCTGCCGCCGCGCGCCGATTGAGTACTGGCGACGGCGTGCCTTTCTTTACCCGCAGCATGCGCCCCAGGGTGTCATCACGGTCGATAATCTGGTGCTTTAAGACTGCGCCTACGTGCATAAGAATGGTCCCCGCCACTATATAGGCCAGCACTTCATGAATCATGGAGGCGATGCGGCTGACCGTCTCGTTTTCCGCCTGGGCGGGAATGACGAAAAGGCCGAAGACATTGATCGCCCGCTCGCTGTAAAGACTCATTAGCAGCCCGGACAGTGGCATAGCAAGGATGGCAAACAGCAGCATCCAGTGCACCGCCTTGGCGGCAAGGTGCTGCCACGCGGGCATATGACTGACGTCTTTGGGAAAACCCTGGCGCAACCGCCAGCCTACGCGCCAGAGGCCGAACATCAGCAGGATTACACCGCCTGCTTTATGTGCCTCCATCCAGGGGCCGCGGATGGCGCGACCGGAGCCGAGAAAGTCCAGGACAAACCCCAGCGACAGAACGCTGATGAAGAGTATTGCCATGGTCCAGTGGTTGATGATGGAAATGCGTCCGAAGTGAAAGCCTTGTTTTTCTTTCATAAATGCGTACCTCGTACTTCTCGGACTCTGGTGCGCTGAATCCGAATCGTTGCCCGTTTAATTTGAATCCCCGGTGTGTCCCCGGCTTTTTTTCCGTCTCGGCCGTTGAGTTGCCTGTTTTTTATTCCGTTGGTTCATGGTGCCACAGGGATTGGTTAGATTCCGTGCAGATTCCGCAAATGTGACTTAACGCATGGGTCGTGAAAGGGAAGGAAGCAGTTCTCATTGCTGACGTGCACTAATAGTAGTCCGGCACAGGCAGTTGGGGGATTTGAATCTAGACTTAATCTCACAAGTCTTGCGCAGACGGGCTACCTTCATTCAGCACTAAGGACCGGGACATTGGTGACATACATTCAGGGGAGTTCTATCGCCCTTTCACTTCGCGCGCGCCTGCGACATTGGTTGATGGCGTGGCTGACGGCGCTTAGTCTGTTCGCCGGCGCGGCGGCGGCCGAGATTCCCCGCCACTTGGTGTTTCGCCATATGCTGCCGGATCAGGTGGAGTCGATCGGCTATATCAACGACATTGCGCAGGACGGCACCGGCTTTATGTGGTTCGCCGGCGCCAATGGGTTGGCTCGTTACGACGGTTACGAGCTGCGCATATACCGCAACGATCCTCTGGATCCCGACTCCCTGCGGGAGAATCACGTCAAAGATCTGCTGGTCTCCGCCAATGGTGACCTGTGGATAGGGTCGCGCAGTGGTTTGCACCAATACGATCCGAAGCAGGATAGGTTCGTGTTTTTTCCTTATCGCGGCGACCTCTCTGACCGGGAGATGGCCAGCGATATCAATCACCTCTGGCAAGACAGCGAGGGGCGGATCTGGCTGGGCACCCGCGCCGGGCTGCTGCAGTTCCAGGTGGAAACCGGCGAGTTCCGCCATATTTCTATGGAAATCTACCCCGCGGCAGGCGGCACCAGCGCCATCTGGAGCATTGCCGAGGACGCCGCAGGTCACCTCTGGTTGGGTCTGCAGACGGGAGGAGTTTGCCGTTTCCACCCGGACAAAAATACCTTCACCTACTTCCGCCACAGTGCTGACGATCCGCATTCCCTAAGTGGCAACGATGTGCGTCACCTCTATATCGACCGGCGCAACCGGCTCTGGCTGGGCACCTATGGCAAAGGTCTGAACCGCTATGATCGCGAGCGCGATCACTTTGTCCGTTACGCCTACGATGCTGACGAAAAAGCCGGAAATATCTGGGATGTGCTGGAAGATCAACAGGGGAGGATCTGGGTCGGCGATGGCCAATCGGTCAGCCTGCTGGACGAATCCAGCGGCCGCTTTACCAGCTTCCGCTATCAGGAGGGGGCCGCGGATGGACCGGGCAATCATGTGGCCACGACTGTGTTCGAAGACCGCGCCGGCGATATCTGGGTGGGTTATTTCCCCTCGGGCGTGGATATGGTGGATGCGCGTTCGTCGGTGTTTTACAACTTCCGCCACGACCCGCAGGACGCCAACACCATCACCGATGGCGGCGTGAACGCGTCGTTTGAAGACCAGCGCGGCAATCTGTGGATTGGTACCGGCTTCGGGCTCACTTATTTCGACCGGCAGAAGCATCGTTTCAGCCGGATCCGCCATCTGCCTGGGGATTCCTCCACCCCCAGCGGCGGTACCGTGTTATCGGTCATTGAAGATCATGAAGGCACTCTGTGGCTCGGCATCTGGTCCGGTGGGTTAAACCGCCGTGATCCGGTTACCGGCCGCTATGTCTACTATCGGCCAGATTCCGAAAATCCGCGCAGCTTGTGGGGCAAGGAGCCCTGGGACGTTGTCGAGGACAGTCGGCGCGATATCTGGATCGCCACGGAAGCGGGACTCAACCGCTACAACCGTGCCACTGACGATTTCACCCGCTTTTTGCCCCCGCCGGAGATGATCGGTAGCGAGACAACTCTCTACTCCCGCGTCCTATACGAAGACAGCAACGGCCAGTTGTGGTGGGGTACTGCGAGAGGATTGTTTCTGCTGGACCGGGAGGCGGGCCGGTTTACCGCCCACTACACCAAAGCGGATGGTCTGGGCGCCGACTTTGTCACCTCCATCTATGAAGACCGCTTCGGCCGTCTCTGGGTAGGCAGCGAGGGGGGCGGCGTCAGCGTTATGGATGCCGAAAAGCGCCGCTTCCGCGCCTATACCATGGCGGACGGACTACCAGACGATACGGTGAGCGGTATCCAGGGTGACCGCGACGGTTTTATCTGGCTGAGCACCCATAAAGGACTGTCCCGCTTCGATCCGGACGGTCAGACCTTTCGCAATTTCGACAAGCGCCACGGCCTCTCGGGCAATCTGTTCAACCGCAACACGCCGCTGCTGACCCGCCGGGGCGAGCTGCTATTCGGCAACAGCAAAGGCTTTTCCCTGTTCAATCCGTCTTTGTTGAGCGACAACGATTACGTACCACCAGTGGTGATCACTGATCTGCAGATCTTTAACCGCTCAGTGGCGGCAGGTGAGGGTGATTCACCTTTAAATAGCAGTGTTTTCACCAGCCAGCACCTGATTCTGCATCACAGCCAGTCGGTCTTCTCTTTCACATATTCGGCGCTCAATTACCGCTCGAGTGAGGACAATCAATACGCCTATCGCCTGGTGGGCTTCGACCAGGATTGGAACCAGGTAGGCACGCGCCGCCACGCCATCTATACCAACCTGGACCCAGGCGAGTATGTCTTCGAGGTGCGCGGCTCCAATAACGACGGCGTGTGGAACAATCAGGGACAGCGTCTGCGCATCACCGTGGTGCCGCCCCTGTGGCGCACCTGGTGGGCCTACACCCTTTATTGCGTTGCGCTGGCTCTGCTGCTCGGCTGGTTTATCTACACCCAAAACATGAAAGTGACCCATGAGCGACGCAAGCTCGAACAGGAACGGGAGGTGGTCCGAAACCTCAAGGATGCTGGCCGGCTTAAAGATGAAGTTCTCGCCAATACCTCACACGAGCTGCGCACACCGCTAAACGGCATTATCGGCTTGGCGCAATCACTGCTGGATGGCATCAGCGGACCTATGAACCAGTCGGCACGCAAGAATTTGGATTTGATCGTCAGCAGCGGCCGGCGTCTTGCCAACCTGGTGGACGATATCCTCGATTTTTCCAAACTTAAGAGTAAAGACCTGCAGCTGCGCCGGGGCGAGGTGGAACTGCGGGGGCTTGTGGATGGGGTGCTTGCACTGATCCGTCCGTTGCTCGGCGACAAACCGATTAATCTGCACAACGCGGTACCGGAACAGGTGCTGGTCTACGCCGACGACGACCGCCTGCAGCAGATCCTGTTCAATCTGCTCGGCAATGCCGCCAAGTTCACCTCCCGCGGCGATATCACCGTGACCGCGCACTGGCAGGGCGATCTACTGGAAGTGTCAGTCAGCGATACCGGTATCGGCATACCATCGGATCAGTTCGAGGCGATCTTTGAATCCTTCCAGCAGGGGCAGGGCTCGGTAGAGCGAACTGTCGGGGGTACCGGGTTGGGCCTGGCGGTCACGCGCAAACTGGTGGAGCTGCACGGCGGAACCATTCGCGTGGTGTCTGAAGTGGAGCAGGGCTCGACCTTTACATTTACGCTGCCCCGCGCCGAGGCTGCGGTGGCGGCGCCCGTCGCCACCTTGAAGGAGTCCACGCCCGCATCATTTGATACTGCGATGAGCGAGGCAGAGCAGGTCGCGAGCACCGAGCCGGTTGGATCGGCGTTCCGCGGCAAGGGCGCGCATATCCTGATCGTCGATGACGAGCCGGTAAATCTGAAGGTGCTCGATAACCTCCTGACCTTGCACGACTTCCGCGTTTCCCAGGTGACCGACGGGGTGCAGGCACTGACGGAAGTGGAACAGGGCGATGTGGACTTGGTGATCCTAGATGTGATGATGCCGCGCCTGTCCGGCTACGACACCTGCCGACAGATCCGCCAGAAATACACCTCCCAGGAACTGCCGATCATTCTGCTTACCGCGCGTACCCGCGCCGAGGACTTGCTCGCCGGTTTTGCTGCCGGCGCCAGCGACTACCTCGGCAAACCCATCGTTAAAGAGGAGCTGCTGGTGCGGGTCGCGGTACATTTGCAGCATCTGGAAATGCACCGTCTGCTCGACAAAAAAGTCATCGAGCGCACTTATGAGCTGCACGCTGAGACCAAACGCCTGCAGGAGACCGAGGAACAATTGCAGCAGGCCTACCGGCGCCTGGAGGAGTTCAGCGTTACCGATTCGCTGACCGGACTGAAAAACCGTCGCTTCCTCACCCAGCACATCAACCGCGACGTGCAGTTTGTCACCGAGCAGTACAACCTCTGGCTGCGCCAGCCCCACAGTCGGCCGCAAAACCACGATCTGGTGTTCTTTTTGATCGATGTTGATCACTTCAAGGCGGTCAACGGCACTTATGGCCACAGCGTTGGCGACCTCTTGTTGGTGCAGCTCGCCGTGCTGCTGCAGCGGACACTGCGGGAGTCGGATTATCTGGTGCGCTGGGGCGGCGAACAATTTCTGGTGGTCGCGCGCGCTACCGGTTGGCGCGAGGCGGCGGAACTGGCAGAGCGGCTGCGCGCGGCGGTGGAGCG
>JBQGED010000222.1:0-7641 GCA_052039425.1 Sphingobacterium griseoflavum
TTATTCAGGAACGGATCGCGCAGCACAAATCTATAGCGAGATTTGCTGCTCGCGCGTTTGATGCGGCAATCCGGCTCATCGAATTCTTCCGTGGTGAACGTGAAATGCGTGAACTGCACATTCAGGCGAATTTGCTGAAACCCCGAACCCAAGTCAGCGGGCTGCGGATGACACGCGCTGCGCCAAGCTCCCTGAATCTGTCGCAGCACTTCGAGACCTGGCCCAGGTGTCGATAACGTCTGCGCACCAACCGCGACACTCAGTGCAAACAACACTAGACAGAGCGCGAATTTATTCATTGAAAAATATCGGCGCCATGGTGGATTTCCAGATTTCCTCATTAACGACTCCGACAAGCCGGTAACGAATAATGCCGTTGGCATCGACGATAAACGTTTCCGGTGCGCCGTAAACGCCGAGCGCCATAATCAACGAGCCCTCTTCATCTACGATGTTGGCCATGTAGGGATCGCCAGCTTCCTCCAGCAGCTTGCGCGCCTTGTCTGTATCGTCTTTGTAGTTCACACCGTAGATCGGCACTCCCATTTCCGCCAACTTGATCAGATATGGGTGCTCATATTTGCAGGACGGACACCAGGTCGCCCAGACATTCAGCAAATAGGGTTTGCCTTTCATGGTTGCGGGCGTGATGTTGTTTTCTGGATTGTGCAGATCTGGAAGGCTGAATTCCGGCACGGGTTTGCCGATCAACACGGACGGCAATTCATTGGGGTCCAGGCTGAGCCCCATATAGAGCAAGCCAGATAGAATCAGAAATACGGCGAAAGGAATAAAAAGCTTAAAACGTTTCATGAATCAGTTAGTTCCATGCTGCAGGAATCTCTGTGGCGATCAGGTCGCCACAGAGGCCCCAGACTTCTCAAGTTGACGCTCCGTTTGAGTACGCTTCATCCGGTAGCGGCGGTCAAAAACGGTAAGCATGCCACCCAGCGCCATAAAGATGGCACCGCCCCAGATCCAGCGCACCAACGGGTAATGGTGTATGCGCATAGACCAGGCGCGATTGTCGAGTCGATCACCTAGAGCGACAAACAGATCCCGGGAAAAGCCTGCGTCTATACCCGCTTCGGTCATAACATTGCCTCGATCCGACAGGTAATGCCGCTTCTCCGGCAGGAGCGCAACCACCAATTGACCGTCGCGATAGACGTTCACTTCCCCCACTTGGGCGTCGTAGTTCGGCCCGCGCTTCGAATAGACATCGACCAATTCAAACTCGTAACCACCGATTTCCTGGCGCTCGCCGAACGCCATGCGCACATCGCGGTGATCGCTTTCAATACTGTTGACGGCGACCCCAATCAGCGCCACGGCGAAGCCGAAGTGCGCGATAAACATGCCCCAGTAGCTGACGCTCAACTTGGGCAAACCGCGCCACATGGGACGGCTGTTGCGCAGCTTGCGCACCAGGTCGCTGAGTGAAGCCAGGATTACCCAACTGCCCAGAGCCACCGCTGCCACCGTGCCCCAGTGAAACGCGTTTGCAAGATAAGGAAACAGCAGCCCCATAATCACAGCGGTCAAAAGGGGTATGCCTAGCCAGATGCGCAATCCGTCCATGCGGGTCTTTTTCCAATTCATCATCACGCCAAAGCCGAGGAAGATCGCCACCAGGATCATCAGAGGCGCGAACATGATATTGAAATACGGAGGCCCCACAGACAGCTTCGCGCCCCATATGGCATCAACCAGCAATGGGTACAGCGTTCCGAACAACACGCCCGCCATGGCAACGGCGAAAAGAACGTTGTTGACCAACAGAAAACTTTCCCGAGAAAAAAGCCCAAATCCCTGAACACTGCGGATTTCCGGAATGCGGAACGCGTACAGCAACAGGGAGCCGCCCACCACAATGCCCAGAAACACGAGGATAAACATGCCGCGAGCGGGATCAGTGGCGAACGCGTGTACGGAAGTTAATACCCCGGAGCGGACGATGAAGGTTCCGAGCAGGCTGAGGGAAAACGCCAGTATCGCCAGCAAAATGGTCCAGCTTTTAAACACACCGCGTTTTTCGGTTACCGCCAGGGAGTGAACCAGCGCTGTGCCGATCAGCCACGGCATAAAAGACGCGTTTTCCACAGGGTCCCAAAACCACCAGCCGCCCCAACCAAGCTCGTAGTAGGCCCACCAGCTGCCCAGCATGATGCCGAGGGTTTGAAACACCCAGGCCATGTTGGTCCAAGGACGCGACCAACGCGCCCACGAGCTGTCGAGTCGACCGCCGATCAAAGCCGCAATGGCAAAGGCGAAACAAACGGAGAAGCCCACATACCCCATATACAGGGTCGGGGGGTGAATGATCATGCCGATATCCTGCAGCAACGGATTGAGGTCGTTGCCCTCTTTCACCGGGTTCGGCAGGAGGCGATCAAACGGATTGGAGGTGAACAGAATAAAGGCGAGGAAACCGGTGCTGATGCCGCCCATAACGGACAGTACCCGGGAGAGCACCGGCAAGGGCAACTCACTGGAAAACATGGCGACCGCAATGGTCCAGCCCGTCAACACCAGGGCCCAGAGCAGTACCGAGCCCTCGTGACCACCCCAAACGGCGGTGACTTTGTAAAAGTCCGGCAGCAGCGTGTTGGAGTGGCTGGCGACGTATTTGACCGTAAAGTCATCCTGCAAAAACGCATACACCAACACCAAGAATGCCGCGAGGGTAAAGACAAACACTCCACTGGCCAGGGGCCGGCCGGCGTTCATCCAAATCACCCGCCCGGTAAAAGTCCCGAGCATTGGCACCACGCTCAGAATAATCGACAGAATAAACGCAATGATCAGTGCCAGGTGTCCGTACTCAGGAACCATAATTCATCCCCTTACAGGCTTCGTTGTGGCGCTCGGTGTCGGACATGGATTGCGCGACTTCCGGCGGTACGTAGTTTTCGTCGTGCTTGGCCAACACCTGAGACGCAATCATCACACCTTCGTCGTTGAGCTTGCCGGTGACCACCGCTGCTTCACCCTCACCAAAGATATCCGGCAGCAAACCCGTGTATTCCACTTTGAGGCGCGCCATGCCATCCGTGATGACAAATTCTGTATGCAGACGATCAGTAGCCGCCACTATAGTACCCGGAACGACGCAGCCGCCGGCGCGAATGGATTTATGTAACGGCGCCTCTCCCGCGACGATTTTTGAGACGGGATAAAAATAGTCTGCATAATTTCGCAAGAAATACGCGCCGAGACCTACGATCGCCGAGCTGACCACCACCAGGACTAGAACCAGCAACAGTCTCTGTTTTCTGACTGGATGCATTTACTGCTTACCTCTCATTGGAACCCTGCGCCCTGCGACGGGCCAGGTTCTGCTGCTTAATGAATCGTTTGCGCTGAAATCGCGGTTCCAGAACCAGGAACGCCAACCCGGCAAAGGTGATCGCATAACAGGCCCAGACATAGGGTCCGTGACCATTCATCCAGAGAAACGCCTGCAGATCCGCAAATTGAAATGCAATCTCCATCGCTCTACTCCTTAGCCACTATTTCTTGAACCCAGTTGGTTTTCTGCTCGCGCCGGAGGATCTCCACGCGGGTTCGCAGTAACAGCACCCAGGCGTAAAAAATGTAAAACGCCAGAATCATCAGCAATAGCGGATATCCCATGCTGGGGTCGATGCTGGACTTCTGGGTCAACTTGAGCGTGGCCGGTTGATGCAGGGTGTACCACCAATCCACCGATTTATAGATGATCGGGATATTCACCATACCCACCAGAGCCAGGACGGCACTGACTTTGTCGGCAGTGTCCTGGTTTTGGTAGGCCTCCTGAAGCGCCACTATGCCCAAATAAAGAAGAAAGAGAACCACCATGGAAGTGATGCGCCCGTCCCACACCCACCAGGCACCCCAAGTCGGTTTGCCCCAAACCGCCCCAGTAAAAAGCGCCAGGAAGGTCAGCACTGCACCGATCGGAGCTGCGGCTTTCATCACCATAAAGGAGAGTTTCATACGCCAGATCAGACCTATGGCGCCGCTGATGGCCATGACGTAATAACCGGCCATCGCCAATATGGCTGTAGGGACATGGATATAAATGATGCGCGCACTATTGCCCTGTTTAGCTTCTGCAGGGCCAAATGCCAGCCCCCAGATGGACCCCGCCAGGATCAGCGCTACGGAAATAAAGCCGAGCCACGGCAACCAGGCCGCTGTTTTGTCGTAAAACCATTTTGGAGAGCCTAAACGGTGAAACCATTGCCAAGCCACGTTGTTCAACCTTCATTTATTGGAATTCTTTACGGCGGCACCTTACTCAGGCGCGCACGCTTATTTTCAAGGCTCCGGCTATGGCAAAAGGCGCCAACACCGACCAGCCCAACAGCATCGCGCAGAGAATTGCCAGCTCCGCATTAACCGGAAAACCGCTTATCGCGTTCTTGACCGCTCCCGAGCCGAATATCAGCACCGGTACATAAAACGGCATGATGATCAGCGACAGAAGCAAACCACCCTTGCGCAAACCGACCGTCAACGCAGCGCCTATAGCGCCGATCAGGCTCAAACTACCGGTGCCGATCAGCAGCGTCAGGACCAGTACGCCGTAACCGCCCGAAGGCAGCTGCAACATCACGCCCAGCACCGGCGCCAGCAGCGTCAGTGGAACACCGGTCAGCAGCCAGTGGGCGAATACCTTGGTCAACACCAAACATGCCAGCGGCTGCGGGCTGAGGACCATTTGTTCGAGTGAGCCATCGTCAAAGTCACTGCGGAACAGGCCATCCAGGGAGAGGAGCGTCGCCAATAGTGCGATCACCCACAACATTCCCGGCGCTATACGCGCCAACATGGCCGGCTCTTCACTGATGCCAAGGGGGGTAAAAACCACCACCATCAGAAAAAAGATCAGCGGATTAGCGAGATCTCCTTTGTGCCGGTAGGCGAGCAACAGCTCCCGGCGCAAACTCTGCCAAATAGCGCGGCGCAGGCTAGGTGTTTCAACCATCGAAAGCCACCTCAGTCGGCCGAGCCGTCGGCCGAACCAGTTCAACAATCCGCACATCGGGCAGAGCGAGGGGCTGATGCGTTGTGAGTATGACCAAACCCCCGTTAGAGGCATGGTGCTGAATCAAAGTTTCCAGGTTTTGCACCCCAAACCGGTCAATTGCTGTGAACGGTTCGTCAAGAATCCAAATTGTTGCCTTGGTGATATAGAGCCTCGCCAGCGCAACACGGCGAAGTTGGCCCGCAGACATCTGATGGCAGGGAGTCTCTTCATAGCCTTCTAACCCCACATGGGCGAGTGCGGAGGATACCGACCCCGGAAAAGGCACGCCGTGGACACCGAAAAACCAGTGCAGGTTCTCCTGCGCCGTCAGCGACTTTTTCACTCCCGGCTGATGTCCCAGGTACAGCAGCTCGCTGCACATGGAAAAATCCGGCACCCGCAGCGACTGTCCCTGCCACAACATCTCGCCGGTCCATTCGTCGAACAGGCCACACATGGCTCGCAAAAATGTGGTTTTGCCGGCGCCATTAGGGCCGGCGATCTGCACCACTTCACCGCTGTGCAGGGAGAAATTCAAGGGATTGAACAGGGGGTGACCATCGCGCAGGCAGGTGAACTGTCGAAATTCTAAACTCGGCACGCAGATTCCCGATCGATGACGTCAGTGAAGGACTGAAAGAAGCGGCGGATTATGCCACTACCCGAGTCAGTGTAGTCCATCAACGTATCGCCACCGACCGCGGACGAAGGCGGCATAATCCATGCAAACCTCAATACATTCAAGTGTTTAAGACAACAAATTGAACTTCTGCCGCAAATTCACAGGGGTCTTAAATCCGGCAGGGACGCCACCAACTGCTATTTTTACTTGAGTTACCCGCGACTTCACTTGCCATGCAGATCGACACCAACGCCATCAGCAGAGCTCCGACCAGCACCTCGGCTAGCCTTACGCCCGAGATGGAACAGCTGCTGACGGAATTGAAAGTCCAACTCGGCCAGAAACTGGACGCGAGCGTGGCGCAGGTGACGGCGCTGACTGAGGCTGAGAAACAACAATTGCTGGCCACCCGCGTAGCGGACAAACCGCTTGCGGGACAGCGCACCTTGGTGGCTGTGCTCCAGGACCCTGAAGTCAAACTGGCGGAGCTGACCATCCGCGATCGCAGCATCACCACGCTGACCAATCTGCCGGTACAGCAAAATGCCAAAGTCCAGGTGCTGGTGACGCCGCGGGGATTATTGGTGCTGCTTCCGGTAGCCCCGACGGAGACACCACCGGCACTGTCACAAAAACCTCTCCCGGCGGGATTGCCCATGGTCCAGGCGGCACCGCTTCCGGTTCAGACACAGCCACCTCCGGGCAACTCCAACACACCGCTCCCCGTCCAAGCGAACACGCCACCCGCCGGCCCTTCACCATTGCCGCCAATGGTCTCGTCCGGATCGCAACCCGCCGTCCAGCCCACTATTCCAGTCCCCGCGCTAGATATTCAGGTAGCTAAAACCCAGCCGTCGCCGCTTCCTATAGAGGTATCCGGGAAAGAAAAATTGTTGGCCGCCGCTGTTTCACAGACGCTGCCGGCGGCACAGCCTCTCAAAGCGCTGCTGCGGTCGGCGGAGACAATTCGGGAATTGGTCACTCGATCACCTCCAGCTTCAATTCCTTCACCGTTGATAAAACTCGGCGAGGCGTTGAGCAAGATCGTCTCACTGGGACTTGATCCAACCTCGGTAAAACCGGATTCGCTAAGGCAAGCCATGAATACCAGCGGGTTGTTCTATGAGCGCCGGCTGGTAGCGGAGGACGTGGTCCGCCGAGCGGGCGAGCCATCAGCTCAACCGCTCGCCGACCGTGATATCAAAGGCGCCCTGATTCAACTGAGCCAATGGGTGGTGAATCAGACCTTCACACCGGCGCCCGCAGTGCAGACAACCTCGGACACTCTGGCGCAATTGATGATGAGCCTGACTAGATTGTTAGCGCCGCGCTCGGAATCTCCAAAAGGCGCACCAACTCGAGGGTTGGACCGCGCTGTGCAAGAGCTGGTGGAAAAATCCCTGGCGCAGGTGCAACTGCAGCAGTACCGCACGCTGAGCTCGCAGCTGCAAGACCCCACCGCGCCAGCGCAATGGCATATGGATATCCCCCTAAAACTGCCGGACGGCTACGGCAACCTCTATATGCATCTGTTTGAACCGCGCCCGCCGGTTGAAGAAAAGGCGTCGGAGAAACAAAAGCGCGCAAAGAAGGAAGGCAAAGGCCGCTGGCGGGTGTTTTTGGAATTGGAACTCGATCATATGGGCGCTCTGGCCGCAGAGATCTCAGTGCAGGACAAAACCGTGGAAGCAACTCTATGGGCCGAGGAGCGCAGCCTGCGGGAACGCGCCAACGCTGAACTGATGCAGCTCCGCCAGGATCTGGAGCAACAGGGAATGGTGGTGGCGGATCTGCGCTGCTCCGACAACCCTCCGCCGGATCAAAAAATCCGGCTGGACTACGCCCTTATTGACGTGAAGACATGAGCACACTTCCTCCTCTCCGCCCCGAACTCCAAAAAGCGGTGGCCCTCTTCTACGACGGTCGCGGCGCCCCGCAGGTAACAGCAAAAGGAGTCGGCGCCGAAGCCGAAGCCATCATGGCGCTGGCTCAGGAGCACGGG
>JBQGED010000223.1:0-6931 GCA_052039425.1 Sphingobacterium griseoflavum
AAAAAGCGGATGTGGTGGCGTGTTTGTTGACGCTTTAATAAGAGCTGCGAGTTCTTCCCACACCCCAACCCTCTCCCAGAGGGAGAGGGAGCGTTGGAATCTCACACCGACGTTACCGCAAGAAAGGATTTAGGTGAGGGCACTATTGTCCCTCTCCCTCCGGGAGAGGGTTAGGGTGAGGGCGCTACCTTGGATGCGTAGAACAAAGTCAAGCAACCGCCGTAGCCCCACCCGCTTCCATCACCTCATCCAAACTCTTAACCCACACCCCCACTTGCAATTGCGCTCCCGGCGGGCCAATAAAGGATCCCGCTACCGGAGGCACAGCTGCGGGATTTTGGGAGACGGCAACGGTGATATGGTCCGGTCCAACGACGCAGTTGGAGGTGGGGTCGAACCCTTTCCAGCCGCCGCCCGGAATATACACCTCCGCCCACGCATGAGTAGCGCCGGGAATTTCCGATGGGCCGATGGTATTGAGATAGCCGCTGACAAACCGCGCGGCGAATCCACAGCGCCGCGCAGTGACAATGAATAAATTGGCAAAATCGCGGCAGGAGCCCGTGCGCAGGCGCAAGGTATCCTCCGCAGTTTGCACACCCTCTTCTTCACGGACGCGGTATTCAAAATTATTGTGAATACGCTCCATCAAGCCATTTAGAAATTGAAATGTCTGCTGTCCTTCCGCGCCGTTTTTGATCGCCTTCAACCACACATTGAAGCGCCGCCCAGTGGAATGTTTGGGCACAATTAAATAAGGGCGCAGAAAGAGGCGGTTTTCCTTAGTATAAGAAAACGGATATGTCGCCGCATATTCGTCGATAATAAAATCCAGCGGGGCGACGTTGTAATGCTGTATATCGACTTCGCTGTAGATTTCCAGTCGATCCGCCGGCGTGGAAAACTCCGCAATTGCGATGGAGTTGTCTTCAATATCACGCACCCAACGCAATGTTGGTGCAGGATCAATTCGCAATACCGAGGCTTCAATCCGCAATTCATGGCTTTCCCGCGGGCGCAACATCAAAAAATGCGGCCCGAGTGTGACCGCAGAACCGAAGGTATAAATCGTACTATGAACAATTTTGTAACGTTTCATGAGCGTTGAATTCTTATAGTTTCCATAAAAAAAGAGGCATCCCTGCCTCTTGCCATCCTTCCTCCAAATTCACTTTTAGAAAGTGAATTTTGCTCCCACTTTAATGGTGTCTATGTCCGTATCTGAGCTATCCAACTGCACCGGCCAGTTGGAATCATCCACTTCCACTTTATAGCGATTGTATTCCAGAGAAACAGTCAGAGGATGAGCGATAACAAAGTTCGCGCCTACCCCGTAAAAAATCTGCTCATCATCAAAATCATCTCTGAAACCTGCGATATTGACGTCCACTTTGGAGAAGAACTGTCCCGCTTTAGCGTAAATGTTAAAGCTGTCTGTCAATGGCAGGAAACCCACCGCTGCCACACCCCACCCGTCTACATCTGCGGAGGCCAAATCACCGCCAAATTCGCCGAAGTCGGCGTAATTCAATTCCACGCCTAAAAATGGCAGGAATCTATAGCCCGCCAGAATTTCGTAATAATTGTTATCGTCTTCAAAGTCGTCACCACGGGATTTATAGATGCCGTAGTTTGCGCCTATATAAGGTCCAGTGTCGTTGCGACCTTGGTTTTGCGCGTAGGCAGACGAAGCCATGGCGATGGATGAACAAGCCAGCGTAGCGGCCAACAGGATTTTTTTTGTCATCAGTTGGGTTTTGCCTTGTTTCATGGTCTTTATCCTTCCTGTAATGAAATTACAGATCCATCTCAGCAAGGGCTATACCAAGGGCGTTAGATGCAAAAAAATGCCGCAAAATCCGCGTCTTAGAGAGCACGTATTAAATCAAAGGATAATTAGGGGCCGTCAATTTGTAACTTTTCAGGCGGCGATTGCAATCTTTGCCCAAAGTTCACTCCGCAATACTACGCAGGAATTAAAATGTCAGGACCTGGCCAATCTGGACTTTATTAAGGCAATAAAACTTGGCGCCCATAGGACCCAAATGATTTCCCTGCGGACAGGCGCGGACGAAAAGTGCACGCTGCGAATCGCCAGTGGCAACCAAAAGGCATGAACCGGATTTATCCAATATGCGTCCCGGCTGATGACACGGGTTATGCAAATCCACTAACTCGGCATCCAATATTTGCAAGCAACGGTCCCCGTAGCAGGTGCGATAAAAATCACCGCGAACAACGCTGCGAATTTGATTGCGCAGTACCTGCGCCGGCTTGCTCCAATCCAGCCACAAATTATTATTTTTAGGGCGATAAAAATAACTGGCTTCCGCCTGGTTTTGCGGCATTCCCTCCCAGCCGAGATTTGCCAATGCCAAATTAATGGTTTCTTTTGCCCGCAGGGCAATACGTCGCGCCAAGCTGTTGTAATTGTCGTAATCGAAAATTGGCAATGCCGATTGATAAAGGATATTGCCCGCGTCAATTTTTGGCGTCAGATAATGAAAGGTCACGCCGGTTTCGCTCTCGCCTTCGCGCAATACCGATGCTATTGGTGCCGCGCCGCGATGGCGCGGCAATAGGGACGGATGCGAATTTACGCAAGCGACCTTTGGCAATTGAATAATATCCGGGCGCAAAATTTCCCCCCAACCGGCCACTAGAATCACATCAGGCTGTATCGACTCGACGTGGCGGGCAAATTCGGTGGAATTGGCGGAGCGCATTTGTATTAACGGCAGATTATGGCGTTGCGCCACGGCGAGGTTGTCGCTGACGAAATATCGTTTGAGACGAGATTTCAGACTTGGTTTGGTGCGCGCTTCCCATGGGAAAAAGCCAACCAACCGATGTTCAGATGCGAGAATACCTTCCAGCACACCGCGAGCAAAATCACCGCTGCCTAGCAGCAAGATCTTATGCATAGTCCCTACTCTTAAATGATTTAGCGGATTCCTAAAAACGGTCGAATCATCGGGGAAACTTTTTGTTATTACAAGCTGGATGCGTTTCCTTGCGCCACTTGTTGCGGCACGTCGGGATATCTGAGCTAGTCTTAAGTAACCGTTTTCACGCTGAGCTTCTCCATCGATGTATTGGCCTGCATTTCCCTGTCGCAATTCTCAGCGCAAATCGCGGCTGAAATGCCATCTTTTTACATTGGGCCAGCCAGCGCAGGAGAGGTAATGAGGTTAGCGCCGGTAGTATCACGCCTGCTCGGGCTTTGCCTGCTGACGTTAGTGGGTGCGCAGGTGACCGCAGGGGCGGACATGACCTTCTATAACGTCTATGGCGATCAACAGGAAACCGCCCAGGCGCTCGGCGGCATTAACCATATAGTGCAGGACCCGCAGGGTTTTCTCTGGTTCGGCGGAGAAACCGGACTGGGCCGCTACGACAGCCAGAGCACCCGAATTTATCGTCACTCGCCGGACGATCCTGACAGCCTTGTACACAACTTCATCCAAGGACTGGCTGTCGACCGGGAAGGTGTTATGTGGGTGGGTACACAAGCCGCGCTGTGTGCCTACTATGCTCAGCTGGATCGTTTTGACTGCCACCTGCAGTTTGCCAATGACACCTCATTGCCGCGAGGTGTCACCGCCCTCTTCATTGATCGCCAAGACCAGCTTTATGTGGGCACCCACAGCGGATTTTTTCGCATCTCCGCGGACCGCCGCGAGCTGCGCGAATACCCGCTGCCAGCGGTCGTCATACCCGAAGGCAACTTTGTCATGGCTATTGCGGAAGATGAGGCGGGCCAGATCTGGCTTGGCACTGAGGACAATGGCTTGATGGTCCTCGACCCAGTGAGCGGGGATATTCGTGTTTTCCGCGCAAATCCCACCGACCCCCACGCCATATCGCACAACAAGATCCGCTCACTGGCATTCGACCGCCATCAGCGCCTGTGGATTGCCACTTATGGCGGCGGCGTCAATGTGCTCGACCCCACCACCGGCCTATTCAGCAACTTTGCTGACCAAACCGGCGTAGATAAACCTCTTAACTGGGTAATGTGGCAGGTATTTCGCGATAGCCAAGGCGACATATGGTTGGCGGCAGACCAGCGCGGATTGGTTCGTTACGACGAATCCCGCGGATTTATCGCCCAGCGCCACCGCCCTTATGACAAAACCAGTCTGCCCTCCGACCAAGTTCGCGTTATGTATGAAGATAGAAACGATGACTTGTGGATCGGCAGCTTTCCTTCCGGGGTTAGCTTCTACAACCGCGCCAACGGGCACGTAAAAAACTACACCTATCAGCCAGATAAAGTGACCAGCATCAGCCACTCGTCCGTGCTGACCATCCACCGCGACTCTGCTGATCGATTTTGGATCGGCACCGAGGACGGTCTGAATTTGTTCGATGCGGAAACCGGTGAATTCATTCGCTACCGTCAGGGGCCGGAAACCGGCCTTACCACCAATGCGGTGCTGGCCATCGCGCAATTTGACGAGCACACCCTGTGGATCGGCACTTGGTCCGCCGGCCTGTTGGAATTCGATCTGGAAACCCGCCGCTTTCGCCCATTGAATACCCGACCGCCCGGCAGCCCCCAGGGTAATAGCTTGTTTATCTGGGACATATTGCGCGACAGCGCTGGCGACATGTGGATCGCCACACAATTCGAAGGGGTGGGCCGCTACCACCGCTCCGAGGGGCGTTTTGAATTCCTGCAGCATCACGAAAACGACAGCGACAGCCTGGCGGGCAACTTCGTGTGGGATCTCATCGAAGATCGCGAGCGTAACCTCTGGATCGCCACCCACGCCGGCCTCAACCGCTGGGAACGTGTAACCGGGCGGCTGGACCGAATCGGCGGGGATAACATCGACAGCCACCGCCTTATCTCGTTGATGGAGGATCACCAGGGCGATATCTGGATCGGCAGCCAGGACAACGGCGCGTTTATCTATAACCCCAGGCAAAACCGCTTTCGCCACATAGGTGCACAACAAGGCATGCCGTCACTCACGGTCTCCGGCATGATCCAGGATCACAACAACCATGTCTGGCTTCTCACCACCAACGGGCTGGTGCACCTGGACAAAGCCGACATGGTGCCGCAGGTGTTCAGCACCGAGAACGGTCTGCCAGGACGTAATTTCAACCGGCGCGCGGCGCTGCTGCGCGACAACGGCGAATTGCTGATCGGCGGTGCCGATGGATTGAGCGTCTTTAATCCCGTCAATATGCAGGTCGCCAACCCTCAATTTCCCGTTTGGCTGACAGATCTGCGCCTGCTCAACCGCCGTGTGCCGATTCAGCGGGAAGGCTCGCATTTGACCAAGGCGGTGCTGTTTACCCGCAATCTCAATTTCAGCCACCGCGACCTGATGTTTTCTATCGACTTTGCCGCGCTGAATTACCGCATGCGTCAGCACACGCGCTACAGCTATCGGTTGCGCGGTTTTGACCCCGACTGGAACGAGATCGGCCGCCACAATTCCGCCACCTACACCAACCTGCCCCCCGGAGATTATGTATTTCAGGCGCGCGCACTCAGCGGCGAGAAAGAGTGGGTCTACAGCACGGATCTGCACATCTATATGGCCGCTGCCCCGTGGCGCAGCCGATGGGCGCTGGCAGGCTACGCCATGGCCATGATGCTACTGGGTTACTTGATGGCACATTATTGGCGCATGCGCTCGCGCACCCGGGTCTACCATGCGCTCTCCACCACCGACCCTCTCACTGGCGTGTACAACCGACTGGCGCTGCAGGAGTTCGCCGAGAGACTGTTTAACGCTCAGCCAAGCTCCAACCCTCTGTGTGTCTTGTTTATTGATGTCGATAACTTCAAGCGCATCAACGACCGACGTGGCCACGACACAGGTGATCGCATACTGCAGGAGGTGGCTCGGCTGTGTCAGAGCTGTGTGCGGCAAGCGGATGTGCTGGCGCGCTGGGGTGGTGAGGAGTTCGTTTTATTGTGCGCTGGGGTGGACTGCCAAGGCGGAGCGAATCTTGCGGAAAAACTGCGCGCTCAGATCGCCAATCATGTTTTTGATGCTGAACACTCGCCATTAAAAGTCACTATCAGCATCGGTGTGGCGGCAACCGACGGCGGCGAATCGTTTGAAGAGATATGCAAGCGCGCGGACCAAGCGCTCTACGCAGCAAAAAATCAGGGGCGCAACTGCGTGATGGTAGCGAAGGATTAAATCATGTCACTGCAGAGCGCACCGGACGGGAGATATCCACTGCCACCGCCAACGACAGTTCTTCCACATTATCCACCGCTGGCAGAGGGCTTTGCCGTTGCGCTTGAGCGATACGCTGGGCGATGGTATTGAGCAGACGCTCCGCCATACCCGACACCGCGATATTCTTGCGCTGGAAAAATTCGCTCACTTCGTTAAACAGGCTGCGCGCCGCCATCCATTTACCCTGCTCGATAAACAGACCAGCCAATCCTTGCAGGGGCTCAAGCACGTGAACGGGGGTGAAAACACCGCGCCCTGCCGCTTGCAGGTGGCGCAGAGCCAGCTCAAAAGCGGCGCGCCAATAAATTTCTGCGGCGGCGAAGCGTTTGTGTTGCAGAGAGACCACTGCGCGGCGAGCGCTCGCTGTCCACAAACGCCAAGCCTGCTCCTCATTGTCCTGCCATGACCCGCCTGTCCCCAGGTGGGTGGTTTGGGAATCGTGCATCTGGGTGCCCTCCGAGAGCGGCGCACCGTGCCATCAGCCCCGGTGCGTTGTTACTATCCCCGCCTAGCAGCGGTAGCCGGAGTGGTAGGATCACTCCGACGGATTGTTTAATGATCTGACCGCGTCCAATCGAAGATGCACCGCGCCCCAAAAACATTTTTGAGTCTTGCGACGGTAGAGCTTGGCCAAGAGGTGGTGCATCAAGAGTCCCTGGTATTTCGCAGCCAAGTCCTGCTCTTTCAGCACACATCCCTGTAGTTCTAGTTTGTGTATC
>JBQGED010000224.1:0-6019 GCA_052039425.1 Sphingobacterium griseoflavum
GATATCCAAAGGGTCCTGGCCCACGGCGCGGGCGATATCGTCCATGGCGCGTTCGATCACCAACATGCCCTGGGGACCACCGAAGCCGCGAAACGCCGTGTGAGAGACGGTGTTGGTAAAGGCGCGATGGCCGACGATATGGGCCGCAGGCAAGTAATAGGCGTTGTCCGCGTGAAACATGGCGCGGTCGACAATCGCGTCCGACAAATCCGGCGAGTGGCCGCAGTTGCCGGTGACGGTAATCTCCGCCCCCAACAGCAAGCCGTTCTCGTCAAAGCCTACGCGGTAGCGATTAACGAAGGGATGGCGCTTGCCAGTCATGATCATGTCTTCGGTGCGGGGTAAGCGCAGCTTCACCGGCCGCCGGGTTTTGCGCGCCAGCAGCGCGGCCAGACAGGCCCATTGCGCCGCTTGAGTTTCCTTGCCGCCGAAACCGCCGCCCATGCGGCGGGTTTCCACCGTCACCGCGCCAAACGGCACCGCCAGCACTTCCGCCACCAGCTTCTGCACCTCACTGGGGTGCTGCGTGGAACAATGAATATGCATGCCGCCATCTTCCTGCGGAATGGCAAGAGACGCCTGCCCTTCCAGGTAAAAATGCTCCTGTCCACCGATGCGCATTTCCGCTTCCAGCACTTTTGGTGCACTTGCTATGGCGGCGGCAGCGTCGCCACGATTGAGTTGGTGGGTTGGGCGCACTAAATGATTGCCTGCCAGCGCTTGCAAAGGATCGAGCAGCGGCACGTCCGCCTCTATCTCCACTCTGGCAAAGCGCACAGCGCGGCGAGCGTTATAGAGAGTATCGGCAGCCACCGCGAACAAGGGCTGACCCCAGAACTTCACTTCCCCTTCCGCCAACACCGGATCGCCAGGGAACACCGGGCCTATATCCGTATGACCGGGTACATCGGCGAGGGTCAGCACAGCCACCACACCAGGCTGAGTAACGACCTCATCCAACACCAAAGACTTGATGCGCCCGCAGGCAACTTGGCTGTAACCAACAGCGGCGTGGAGCAGGCGCGCGGGTTCCGGCAGATCGTCGATATAAAGCGCCGTGCCAGTGACATGCTTGCGCGCGCTTTCGTGGGGAAGCGGCTTGCCGACGCCACCGGCAGATTTGAGATCTGGTCGAATGGGGTCAATAACTGGGGCAGAGAGCTTACGCATGCTGCACCTCCGGCTGCCAAGTCATCACCTGCATGGCCGTACCCGAGCGCCACTCCAACCAGGCGCGACGCAATAGATTTGCAGTGACCGCCAAGCGGTATGCCGCACTGGCTCGCAGGTCATCCAGCGGTTGAAAGTCCTGCGTTAACGCCGCTTCGGCTGCTTGCATAACGGCTTCGTCAAATTTCTTACCGCGCAACGCATTTTCCGTATGGATTGCCCGCGCTGGCGTGGCCGCCATACCGCCGCAACCGATGCGTACATCGCGAATCACGTCGCCATCGAATTTCAGCCAGATGGCGAAACACACTGCAGAAATATCGTCATCGAAGCGTTTGGAGATTTTGTAAACCTTCAGCACCTCGTCGGCGGTCAGCTTGGGAATTTCCACCGCCTCGATAAATTCCCCCGGTTGCAGCGCCGTGGTTCGATAACCCGTGAAGAATTGGTTGAGCGGCACCGTGCGCACGTTAGACAAACTGCGAAGATGCACACAAGCATCTAGAGCCAACAACACCGGCGGGGTGTCACCGATGGGAGAAGCGTTGGCGACATTGCCGCCGAGAGTGCCTTGGTTGCGGATTTGCAATGATCCCAGACGCTCCAGCAGCTCGGCAAACGCCGGGAAATTGCGCTTTAAGGTCGGTTGCATGGCGGAATAAGTCACCGCCGCGCCGATTTTTACGGCCTCCGCCGTCTCCTCTATCGCCAGTAATTCCGCCACTCGCGCGGTATGAATCAGTACAGGCGGGCGTTTCAATTGCTGGGTGAGTTCCAGGCCGAAATCTGTAGCGCCAGCAATCAACCGGGCGTGGGGCCAGTTGCCAAGCAGGCGCGCCAATTCCGCGCTGCTGGTGGGGCAGAAAAAATGCATATCACCGAAGGCAAGCTGACCATCGGCTTCAGCTTGGAGGGATTCAAGTTGCTTTACCAAATCGGTAGATGGCGGCTCCGCCGGAGCGTCACATGCCTTGGCAGCTGCGCGAAAAATGGGTTGATAGCCGGTGCAGCGGCAGAGATTGCCGGACAATGCTTCGGCGATGGAGTGATGGTCCGGGTTGATCACACCGTCCTTCACGGACTGCCACCAGGCAAACAGGGACATGACAACGCCCGGCGTACAAAAACCGCATTGGGAACCGTGGCAATCCACCATAGCCTGCTGGATAGGATGAAGGGACTCGCCTTGCTGTAGATGTTCGATGGTAAGAAGTTGTTTGCCGTGCAAAGCACCGACCGGGGTAATGCAGGAGTTGATCGCGTCATAGCGCACCCGGCCGGATTCAATCGAGCCCAACACCACCGTACAAGCGCCGCAATCTCCCGCAGCGCAGCCTTCCTTGGTGCCAGTTAGCCCAAGATTAGTTCGCAGATACTGCAATACGGTCAAACCCGGTTCGGCGTTCTCCAGAGCTATAGGTTGATCATTCAGCAGAAAACGGATCATGATCAGCGATCTCTCCTGGGCTATCGCAGCGAATACACATGCGAGTGCATTTAGCCTGCCAAGGCGGCACACATTTGAGGCAGCCACCTTCGGAGCATAGGCGCGCCGGCAGCAGCCGGCAAGAGCGGGCAAATTCGGCTATAACCCTAAAGTGATGTAGCCTTGCCAAAATAATGCTTAACAGAGGCCGGATTATGACAGCTGATACCCACGCTCCAGAGGTCACCTACTACACCATCGGCCATCTGAAAATTCACGAAGTGCTGTTCACCTTCGTCAACAACGAGCTTCTGCCCGATACCGGGGTAACAGCTGCGGATTTCTGGGCCGGGCTGGATCGCACAATACATTTAATGGCACCGCGCAATCAGGCCCTGCTCGCCCGTCGGGATTTTCTGCAGCAGCAAATTGATCAATGGCACAAGCAGAATCCCGAATTCACGCCGGAGACCTATCGCGCGTTTTTGCAGGAAATCGGTTATCTGCTGCCCACCGGCGCGCCGTTTCAAATCACCACGGAAAATGTCGATGCGGAAATTGCCACTCTCGCCGGCCCGCAATTAGTTGTCCCCGTGATGAATGCGCGTTTCGCGCTTAACGCATGCAACGCCCGCTGGGGCAGCCTGTACGATGCGCTCTACGGTTCGGACATGATCGAAGATGATGACGGTGCTGAACGCGGTAGCGATTACAATCCTCTGCGTGGCGCGCGGGTAATGGATTTCGGTCGCGATTTTCTCGACACCTACTTTCCCCTCACCGAAAGCTCCTATCACACCCTGAAAAGTTTTGTGGTGGATAACGGTGAATTGATTGCGGTGTTAATTGACGGCAGTTGCAGCCGCCTCGCTGATGCTGCGCAATTTCGCGGCTATCAAGGTGCCGCCGATAAACCCGACGTTGTACTGCTGCGTCGCCATGGCCTGCATGTGGAAGTGCATATCGACGGCACCAACCCGATCGGTGCCCAGGATATAGCCGGAATCAAAGACATTATTTTGGAATCCGCTCTCACCACTATCATGGACTGCGAAGATTCCGTCGCCGCCGTCGACGCGCAGGACAAGGTCCAGGTTTTCCGTAACTGGCTTGGCTTGATGCGCGGTACATTAACGGAGGAAGTCCGCAAAAACGGCCGGACCTTTACCCGCAAGCTCAACAGTGATCGGCATTACACCGCGCCGGACGGCGCCGCGTTTGTGCTGCCTGGGCGCAGTCTGATGTTTATCCGTAATGTCGGCCATCACATGCTGAGCGACGCCATTTTGGATCGCGATGGACCACCGGTTCCAGAAGGCATTATCGACGGATTTATTACCAGCGCCGCCGCCTTACACGATTTAAATGGCAACAGCACTTTACAAAACTCCCGCACCGGCAGCATTTATATCGTTAAACCCAAAATGCACGGGCCGGAAGAAGTGGCGTTTACCAACGACCTTTTCGCCCGCATCGAAGATGCCCTCAAGCTGCCGCACAACACCTTAAAAATCGGCATTATGGACGAAGAGCGCCGCACCACGGTTAATTTGGGCGAATGTATTCGCGCGGCGAAAGAGCGCGTGGTTTTTATCAACACAGGATTTCTCGATCGCACCGGCGACGAAATTCACACCAGCATGGAAGCCGGCGCATTTGCGCCCAAAGGGCAACTGAAAAATATGCCCTGGATTGCCGCCTACGAGCGCTGGAACGTCGCCGTCGGTCTCGTCTGCGGTCTGCATGACAAAGCGCAAATCGGCAAAGGCATGTGGGCGCAGCCGGATAATATGGCCGCCATGCTCACCCAAAAAATCGTCCACCCCAAAGCCGGCGCCACCACCGCCTGGGTCCCCTCCCCCACTGCTGCCACACTTCATGCCATTCACTACCACGAAGTGAACGTCGCCAGCGTGCAAGAACAATTTATCGAACAATTAAATGGGCGGATTCCCGAGGAGGAATTGCAGCACGTTCTCGATATTCCTCTGCTGGGTACAAAAACCCTAACGGACGACGATATTCGCAAAGAGCTGGAAAATAACTGCCAGGGAATTCTCGGCTACGTCGTCCGCTGGATCGACCACGGCATCGGCTGCTCCAAAGTGCCGGATATCCACCACACCCAACTCATGGAAGACCGCGCCACCCTGCGCATTTCCAGCCAACATATCGCCAACTGGCTATACCACGGAATTTGCACGGAAGAACAAGTGATGAATACCCTTTATGTCATGGCGAAAGTGGTCGACCAACAAAATGCGCAAGATCCGAATTATCAGCCTATGGCCGATAATTTTGCGGACAACCTGGCATTTGCAGCGGCAAAAGATTTGATTTTTAAGGGGCGCGAGCAGCCGAATGGGTATACGGAAGCGCTTTTGCATTTTTATCGGCGGAAGAGGAAATTTGGGGTGGAGCCGAGGATTGTGTTTAGTAAGCCGGAGGCGAAGGTTTGTGGGGTAGTGGTTTAAGAAGAACTCACTTAGTGAGTTCTTCCTCCTGGCTCGACATCATAAGCCCAAGGCTAAGACCGAAAAAAGTTAAAAGGCGTCCATAGATGTGGGACACGTCTTCAACGAGTTGTATTTTTCCACTAACAGATCCCGCGCCTTCTGATTTGCATCTGGATTGTTTTTCACATCCACCGTCGCAACAGGACAAATCGCATCATCCGCAACATAGTTCAGCACAAGACGCTGCCGATAAGCATGAGGGTCCTGCTCTGTTCCCCAACCAAGCCGAAAAATCAGAAAGCGCGGCGTGCCGTCGTACAAATGCCATTCCAGTGCCGCGCCAGGTTCCAAAGGCAGTTCACCGCTGAGCGACTCGAAATCCGTCATGCGTTTTTTATCCCCTGATTCCAACTGCACGGTGAAATAGATGGGGCTCTGCTGAGATATGGTTACGGGGGAGGCACCAACTTTTCCGCAGTCCAAAACAGAAAATGCCGCGTTTTCATTTTCGACGGTTTCTTTGCAATCGGCGATTTTGGTGTAAACAATCAGCGGAGCGGAGGGTTCGGCGCCGCTATTGCAGGCGCACAGCAGAAGAAAAGACGCAAGTAAAGGTAAGGCAGTTTTTTTCATGAGCTTTTCCAGTGATTTATTGGCTCGGCATATCAAAGCCGGCAATGGTGAAATGCATTCCGTCTTTGCGACGATAATTACCACCCCAACCAAAGCCTGCATCAGTAAAACATTTGGCAAATTCCGCAGACATTTTCGGTGTTTCGCCTAAGCCGTTACCAGTCATATTAATATCGATAGCAAGGGCCCAGGAATGAGCAGACCAATTGGTTGTGCCGCGAGTTGCGCGGATAGAGTGGCAGCCGCCGTATTCTTTCAACTCGCTTAGAAGCCCGCGAGATTTAAGATTAGCCAGTGCTTTGTCGAGAAAAGCGTGCATGGTCTTATGACACCA
>JBQGED010000225.1:0-4958 GCA_052039425.1 Sphingobacterium griseoflavum
AAGGATGTTGTACTGCTCCAATTCATCCGCATTCAAATTTTTAGGGCGCTCAGATTCGAGAAGTGCTATGGAGAAGCTGCGGTAGATATCACCGATAGCCTGGGTGGAGCGAGTAACAAAATCCGCGTGCCCATAAACCGCCGCCTGTCCATACAATTTGACCGAATCCTGCATAGCGGTCTTTTTAGTTTGCAACGATTTCTGCAGAGGGTTTATCAGACGAACTTTTTCATATTCCTTTCGCCGCGCTTCCGCTAAGTCAAACGAGGCACTGGCGGCGAGATACTGGGTCCTGTCCGTTTTGTCCGACTTGGCCGCTTTGATATCGGCATCGACAATCGCACGCAGCCAAAAAGCTCTTTTGTCCGCATCCGCGAGTTTTGCGTAGATCTCGGCGACCCTTCCCATGGCTTCCACATTTTGTGCATAAGGACGTTTGTAGTTATTGGCATAATCGCGATAGGCACGCAGCGCTGAGAGATAATCGTTTTTCTCTTGATAGAGTTCCGCCGCCTGCCACAGCGCCGCCATTTTTTCCTGCTCGGTGGACACGTAGTCTGTCAATTTCTCAAACTCCCGCGCCGCATCAAGACTGCGGCCCGCATTGAGATAAGCCACGGATAATTTTTTCGTGACTTCCGATTGAAGCGTATGTTTGGGATATTCGCGCTTAAAGGCATTCAAATAATGAATGGCCTCATCCCATTTAGCTGTGTCCATAAAAATCGCAATCGCATCGTAGGTGGCCACAGGCGCAAGTTCCGATATGGGAGCTTCCCTTTGCACACGCAGAAATTCTCGCGCTGCCGCTTCCGAATTTCCTGCCTTGGCCACAGTCTCGGCTTGGCGATAAATGCTTAATGCCAACTTATCCGAAAGATCCTTTTTATTTTTCGCCGCCAGATTGGGATGGGCCAGCAGATCGCGATAAACATTTTCGGCGTCTGCATAGTTTTGCTGATCAAAGTACGCCTGCGCTTTCAGCAGATTCACCTCCTCACGTACATCCGCAGAGGCAGTATCCGGCAGTAGGTTGGCCAAGCCAATAACCTGGGCGCGCATGCCCGTCTTAAATGCAAGCTGCACAGCATTTTTCACGATCAGCGCGGCTTGACGATCTCCCGGGTAAAGTTGCGCGTAGCGCTCGGCATAACTCAAATGTTTATCCAACAAAAGCTGCTTGCGAGATTCCGATGCTTGGCGCTGCAATTTATCGGTGAGAAATGCCGCAGCGTAAGCGGAATCCTTGTCCAGAATAATATCGCCATCGAAAGCGGCCAGCTCGTAATAGTGGAGCGCACGTTCATCATTTTGCGCTTGGCTCAGCAATTCCGCGTAGAGTTGATAAATCTTGTCCTGGCGTGCGTAGCTGGAATAATCCTTCAGATAACGGTCATACCAGGTTTTTGCGCTTGCAAGAAATTGGGCCTTCTTGGTGTTGCGGTAGCGCGAATGATCTTGGCCAGCGAGCAGCACAATATTTTCCCGTATGGTAGCGATGGCCAGCTTTTTATCGGCGTTGCTGACGCTAGCTTTGGGATTGCGCCAGAACTGGGAGCCGGGTTCGTAGCGGGTATAAAAAGCGGAAAATGCATCGCTGTATTGAGCAAAAAACTGTTTATCTTTCCAGATCTTGATAACTGCCAGCCCCGCACGAATCACATTGGCATCGTAAGGATGGTTTTTGACAAAGCCCTCATAAGTAGCGACAGCATCGGAATACCGCTCCTGTTTCAGCTGAAGCTCTGCAACCGTCTTGTAGGTTTGGTAGACATAATCATTGGCGTTGTGATCGGCGAAATATTCCTGAATTGCGGAACTCCCCCCCAGATACACAAACGCGAGACCGATCGCCCGGAAATATTCGCCAAATAGCTCTTGGTCCGCTTTGTCGAGCTGGCTTTCCGGCAAAAAGCCATGTTGACGCACTGCGAGAAAATAATCGTCAAGGGCCTCTTTATACATCTCCTGCTTGTAACGCGCCCAACCGCGTTTAAATAACGCTCTTTCCTGAAATGCCTCCTGATCGCGGGCATCAATAACATCGGTATAGGCCATCTCCGCATCCAGATAATGACCTTTTACAAAAGCGTTTTCGCCGATACGAAATTTCGCTTCGGCGAAATAGGGCGTATCAGGATAACGCCGAACCATTTGTTCCAAGGCAGAGACCGCTTTTTCCGCTTTTCCAACCTGATCGTAGGCTTTTGCGAGTTGATACAACAAATGATCGTTGCCGGCGGCCTCCGGAAATTTATTGAGAGTATCGGTCAATAAGGCAATAGTATTGCGGACGCGTTTTTCGTAAGCAGGATCATCGAGAACAACCGGACCCTCATTCGATGTAGCTTTCGGATTTTCATCGAGAGCCAATTCCAGTTCGGCAATACGGGTAACGGCGCCGACCCGTAATTTATCGTTTTGATCTGCGTTCTTCACGTAATCGTAGTACGCCTGTTTAATCTCTTCCTTGCTGCGGGAGACGGAGGTCGACGATTCCGTTCGTGTGGGCTTTACCGGTTTATCCAAATCACCTAGCGTGCCGGTTTGTTGGGGTTGCGAGCTGCATCCGCACAACATCAAGCTGGCGACGGCGGAGCAAAGCAGGGATCTTTTAAGGTTTGTCATAAAGTTGCGCCATACCGAATTTGGCTTGACTTAAGTAACTGTTCAGAATGTTGACACGGGCCTCAATTTTCTGCAGCGTGATTCCTTCCAGAAGCGCCTTATATTCGGTTTGTAACGCCGAATATTGCGCCGCCATTCCAAGCGCCGAACTTGCGTCGCGCATCGCCAGCAGGTTCTGGTAATTATTCAGCAGGGAATTCGGAATGCCGTTCTGAGCTCCATAAATTTCTGCAGATTTGCTGTCAAATTCTCGGATCAGAGTAATTGACGAAGCAAAATTGCTGCCTTTAAGTTTCTGCTGCCAATTTTCCAGCTCCCGAATTTTATTTTCATAATGACGGATGGCTTGTTGATAGGAAGTCGCGGCAGCGGCACCATCTTTGGCTTGCACCTGAGCGGTGGGCAACAGAAGATAGGCTTCGTCCACGCTCAAATCCGCCGGAGTTTTCTCCGTCAATAGGGCAAAGGCATTGGCCGCTCCAGCGAAGTCATTTTGATAGGCCGCAGCCAGGCCGATGCCCATCAGTGCTTTATTCATGGATCCGCTGTTAAGCGCAACCTTTCTAAACGTATCGCGCGCGTCGCGGTAGAACTCATAATTTAATTGTGAATAGCCCAGCACCACCAAAATGCGGTTGCGCAATTCCGGATCACCACCGGTCAGATCCAGCGCTTCAATCGCTTTTTCAAATTCGATATGCGCTTCTGTCCACCAACCCTGGCGCAAAAAGGCGGTTCCTTCATTTAATTTCACATGGCTGAAATAGGGAGAAGTCTGCGGAATATTCCGATAATAGGTCAGGGCTTTGCGATGTTGCTTCAAGCTTTGCAACGCGTAACCCATTAAGAGATGGTAATAATGGTTATTAGCAACATTGAGATCGCGAACCTCGACTTTGCTGAGAGCCGCTTGCACGCCGCTCCAATTCCCACGAGATTCATAATATTTGGCCAACTGAAAATAATAGTTGGACAGGGCAACCGGATCGCTCTGCTTTTTCAGACCTTGCGCCAGTGCCTGAATGGTGGCGGTGTCATTATGGCGATACAGGTAATCCAGCAGGACATCAAATTCCTTTTTGCTGGCATTCTGCAACAAAACTTTCTGGTTCGCGCGGATGGTAGCCAATCCCTCCAGAATCGGAACTGAAGCGACCTCGCGCGCCACATCCTCAATCCTGTTTGCGGGTTGCGCCGGGTTCTTCTTCAAATACTGACGAAAAAATTGATCCAGAAATTCCTGATATTTTTGATCCGCAACCTCCAGCTCGCTCGGCTGGGACACAGCAGGAGCACTGCCGGCGCGAGTCTGCGCGGCCGCAAAAGAGGGGAGAGCCAGACAAGCTGACAGCGCGACCAAGAGTAAGCAGATCTGCACGAGTGGCCATCCACATGGCCGTTTCTTCCTGAAGACGTATGACATGGGGCACCTATGGGACTACCGCCAAACCCGGCGGCCATAATCGATCAAAAAACAGCCAGAACTCTCACCACCGCTCAGCAAATCCGCGGCCCGGCGCAGGTTCTGGCACGGCGGGTAATGATAATGCGGGATGGGCGGTTTGTCTGCTCTGAATTGAGATACTGAGGGCTGGACCAAGCTATACGGCGTCGGTCTTAATTTTCAAACTCAGCGTAGGTAATAAATCACTAATTTCTGAACTGGTTACGTTCTGGTAATACAATTTGCAAATGACGCAGCATATGGAAGTTTGTTCTTGAATTTCAATTTATGAAAGTTTTGGATTTCTTCAATTTTTTCAAATGCTACCACTTACTCGGCAATTCAAAATTAATGTTTTTTTATTTTTTACCAATTTTAATTTCACATACATAGCCGTCAAATAATTTTCTTCGATACTGTTGTTCCACTTCTCCATCAATTATCAGGAAAATCCAATACCTCAACCTTGACATCTTCCAGCGTACCACTGGGTTTATAGGTATAACTGTATTTGTCCATCAACCCTCGGGATACGATCCAAGCTCCTATAAGCTCCAATTTTTCGTTGATCCGATACATATAAAACTCATTCTTCTGCAGGGTTTCCATTGCATCTATCGGAGATCCTAATTTGATGTCAGTATTAACTCGTTTTATTGAGTAGAAATATGTACCTGAACGAGATGCCATATTTTCCGGCGCCGGAACAGCTGAAAATCGGATCCAAAATTTCTCCAGATGCATCAGCTTCGGACCCGACTTTTTCACCCCCACCTTGTTCACGGTCGAATCAGATTCATCATTTATATACCATGCCAGGTAATAAGTTCTTCGGTGAGGATTGTACATCTCCTCCAGATCGATCGGCTTTTGCGGGGTAAAAGGA
>JBQGED010000226.1:0-8900 GCA_052039425.1 Sphingobacterium griseoflavum
TCCCTAACGGTCAATGATTATGGTATGGAATTCCTCTGCCGCGAAGCATTCCCTTATCAGGAGGTGCTGACGGCGAAGATCTTTTCTACAGAAAACTTGGCCGAGGATACGCTCGCGAGCTTAAACATCAGCAATATGGCGAAGCGGCAATTTCGCGACATCGCGCGCATCACGGGACTCGTCAATCAAAACTATCCCGGTCGACGCAATCTCGCGCGGCAATTGCAGGCGAGCGCGTCGCTATTATTCGACGTGTTTCAACGTTATGAGCCGGATAATCTATTGCTGCGCCAAGCCGAGCGCGAAGCGCTGGACCAGTTTTTTGAAGCCTCGCGTTTGCAGCGAACATTACAGCGACTCAGTGAGGCGCAATTGTTGATAAAGCCGCTTACACATCCTTCACCTTTTGGATTTCCTTTACTGACAGAACGGGTATCTTCCCATCTCAGCAACGAATCCATCGCGGACCGCGTGGCCAAATTAATCAAGCAGTGGACCGACAAGTGAATATCGCCGGCGCTTATGTATTGCAGTTGCGCGAGCAACATCTCTACCTGCTGCCGCAGCGGGCGATTTTCTGGCAGGAGCAAAGAACTTTAATTGTTGCTGATGTGCATCTGGGCAAAGCGCAAACATTTCAGCGCGCGGGTATTGCCGTGCCGGCCTTGTCGTTTCATCACGATTTGATGCGTTTGGCGGAATTGGTCACTGCCACCGGAGCCGAACGTTTGCTGGTGCTCGGCGATTTTGTCCATCACCGCACTGGACTTACCCCGGCAGTAGTGGAGGATATCCGCCACTGGTGTTTGGGACTTGCTGCCGAATTGGTGGTAGTGCTGGGAAACCACGACAAGCCCAATAGGCAAATATTGGAGCAGCTACCCATAACCTTATGCGAACCTGCTTGGCGGCGCGGGCCGTTTATTTTCTCTCATGACGATTTAATTGCGCCGGAATTTCGCTTTCTTGGCCATATACATCCTGTGGTGAATTTGCCACAGATGCGGCTGCCGGTATTTGCGGTTTATCAAGATTATTGCGTTCTGCCTGCATTCAGCTATTTCACCGGCGGCGCGCCTGTGTCACGGCAGGATCTCGTGCAATTATTTCTACCTTTGGAAGGAGGCAGCGTGGTACCGCTGCCTGTTATTCCGGTTAAGATTTTTTGATGCAGCTTAAAGGTTTGCCGAGGGCGCCAATCGCTCCGGCAGATGCTGGCGCAATTCTGAGGGGCTTAATTGCGTCACGTTTTTATCGATTTCAAAACACAAGTCCTTGCATAAATCCGCGCTAAATCGCGAGCGCAGTTCACCCAGCATATGGGGCGCCGCGACTATGCCAAGTTTGTAGAATTCCCCTTGCTTATGTGCCGTTTCAAGAAATTCGGCCACGTCTCGCGCGAACTCTTCAATGCGTTTCTCCTTGGGCGAGGTGCGCGGTATTTTTGCGCTGCGGTAAAAGTTGCCCACGGTATCACTCACCAGCTCGCGCTCTGGCAAGGCCGTATCCGGCTGCAGGAAGGTTTTGATTTCTTCCATCTCTTTGCTATGAGGGGTGGCAGCGGCAAATAGGCGCGCTTTATGAATATTGGCGGAAAGAACCCAGACCTGCTGTTTCATAATGCCTCCGTCTGAACAATAATTTAGGGATCTTCAACAGACCCTAAACTACGACTTTTTTTAGCCGGGATTGTTGCATCACCGGCTGTGCCGGTCCGTTAAACCAGTTAAATGAGGCATCCATGGAAAAACATCGCATACATCGTGTTGGCTGGCTGCGCGCAGCGGTGTTGGGCGCGAACGATGGCATAGTGTCCACCGCCAGCCTGGTGATGGGAGTGGCTGCCGCCGGCTCGGATAAATCCAGTATTTTGCTTGCCGGCGCTGCGGGATTGGTGGCCGGTGCCATGTCCATGGCAGCGGGGGAATATGTGTCCGTAAGTTCGCAGGCGGATACTGAAAAAGCCGATCTGGATATGGAGCGGCGCGAACTGGCCAATAATCCGGTTTACGAGCACGATGAAATGACCGACATTTATATTCAGCGCGGCCTCGAACCGGAACTCGCCGCCGAAGTGGCTAGCCAATTGATGGCACACAATGCACTGGAAGCCCACGCTCGCGACGAACTGGGCATTTCGGTAAACTCCAAAGCACGCCCGGTACAAGCCGCCTTTACTTCCGCCCTAACATTCTCGGTCGGCGCTTCCCTGCCGATGTTGGTCGTCGTATTGGCGCCACTCGCCATGCTGCAGTGGCTGGTGGCGGGCTCCTGCTTATTTTTCCTGGCGCTTTTAGGCGCCATCGCCGCCCGCGCTGGCGGTGCACCTGTGCCTAGAGCTGCAGTGAGGGTCGTCTTCTTAAGTGCGTCGGCTATGGCACTCACCAGTGTGGTGGGGAGGTTGTTCGGGGTGGAGGGAATTTGAAACAGGGCAAGCGTGCATAAATCAGCGTGCAATGTTTTACCGAGAATAGAAATTTATTCAGCTCACTAGAGATTGGAGGAGTAGGTCATGGGGGGATTTAACAGAGATCATGCGAATGGCCAGGCCGTTATGCAGCGATTTTTATCGTCATGGTCAAAAGATCGGTACAGCGAAAGTTATCATCAAGGCGCCACTCGCATACTCTACAACGATGTTGGCGGGGGTGCCGTTTTGCTCGGACCCTATCAAGGCAATATTCCCAGATCTATGGCGGGTGGTCTGGTTATTGGCGCAGAGTCAAACCCGGAAAACAATCTCGGGCAGCGCGCGTCAGGTTATGGCAGACGATGGGAAAGGCTCCATCTTATAGGCGTCAGCGCGGGCCACCTGGAACAGCGCGACTATTCCAATTACAACACCGTTATGGGAACTCACGGTTTGAATAGTGCCATGATTCCCTTTGAAGGAATTGTAAATTGGGTTATAGCTGAAAACAGAAAATATATTTACTCTGTTCGCGCGTTTACCAAAGTTCTTGAGTTGGAAAAAGTGGTCGATTCAAGACATGTTGAATGGACAAGTGGCAACGTGGCTTATGCGATAACGCAGTCCATTTCCTATACATCATCCAACGACAGCAGTGTTTGGATTAATCTTTCACAAGAAAACGTCTGCCAGATCGTTTCCGGTTTTCAATCACGTCAGCGTATCGCCCATGACCCAGCGATTCCTGATAATTGGCGCTTATCAACCGCAAATGAAAATACCATATACGCGGAGATCCATCGCCTCAACGCGCTCATTATTGACACGCAAAATAAACACTCGAAATTAAATGACCAGTGGTCGAAGCAAAATGGGCTCTCTAAAGTGCTATAGAGCGCATCAAGGCTTCAAAGTACGTTCAAGATTGTCGCCACCAGCGGACAAAACCTCATGCACAGCCCTCACGATTGAGCATCCTCGGAGGGCTGTTCCATATTGTTGGATTTAAAATGTTTGGGCGAACAGCCGTAGGTTTCCTTGAATAATTTGTTGAAGTAGGACGCATTGTTAAAGCCTACCCGATAAGCAATTTGCGAAATTGTTTCATCCGGATGCTCGCTTAACAACCTGGCCGCTTCGGTCAGTCGCAGCTTATTGATATACACCGAAAAGGTCATCCCCAGTTCTTCTTTTAAAATGCTGTTGATCTTGCCCTTATTGATACCCAAACGCTCCACAGTCATATCCAGACTGATGTCCGGATCAGCATATTCCTGGGCCAAAAACAGCAGCAGACTGCGTTTGGTTTTATCCACCTGAGGTGATATGGACAGCTTTTGATACGCAATCAAAGGCATGTCCTCCTTCATGCGCTCCTTGGCTTTGGCCACCAGATACTGCGCATATTGCATAAATCCCCACCAGAGCATAACGGCCCACATAACACCGGCAATGGCGAGAGAAAGATAAATAAAAATCGGTCGCCGCTCGATCCCAACCAGGTTGGTAATGCTCAGCTGCGATAGTGTGTCCCGTGGGCTTTGCAAAGAATTAACGATGGAAAAGCCCAGCGTTTTATCAAGATCGTACTTTTTGTCGGCCAATTCTAAGCCCATTAGCTGAAGCCACCAATCCGGCGTTTCAAATTCCTGGAGTTTGACTTCCTGATCCGACCAGGATCCGTCACACGTAAAAAAATGCCAGTTCACCCTGTGAGTGTAATCCTCGGTTAAAACACTGACCTTGTTATCAAACGTAAATATCACAAAAATCATGACGTTCTTCGGTGTGCAGGTAACCCGAAACCGGAACGACTCAATCGAAGTGAGATCCACAAAGCGGCGCTCGTGGGTTTCGGAGAGAAAAGTGAAGTCGTAGCTTCCATAGGGGTAGGGCTGTTGGGACGACAGAAAAAACTCGTAGAGGATGACATCACCTTCTTCGAAGACAGTGGTGCGGGTAGTACCCTGCTGGGCCTGATCGGGAGCCGGCGGAGGTTGTGTCGAACCCACCCATGCAATACCGCTCTTTTCCTGCGGCATAAGGCGAATTTCTTTCTCGGCAAGATCGAATCCAATATAAAGGGTTGCCGCTGAGAGCACCGCCGTTAATAAAACCCGGATCACAAGCGTCCGCAACAATACTTTCATAGACTGTTCTGTGTTTGGTCAATTTCCCCACATGAGAGTTGGTGCAATCGCCACGGAAGCCTAGGGCCGACAGGCATTTTCTGTCTTGTCTCATCTGAGTGTTGGATTGGCATGGTCAGAAACTTGATACTTTCTGACAAAAAACTGATACGCATTATGCTCGCATTTGCCGCCGTTAACTATGAAGGGGTGCTCGTCTTAGGAGAATGGCTCGGCAAAGTATCTTCGGGGAGAGGGTTTGCCAGCGAATGCAACTCTTTAGGAAATAAGTTCTTGGCTGAACTGAGAAAACTTATATGGCGGAAAGATACTTTCCGGTTCGGCAAGCCCTTCTTCTGACAAAGATTTAGAGAATGTTCATAAAGGCGAAGTAAATGTGTTGCGGGTCACTATTTTTGGTTGCAGGTCACTATTTTTGATAGTGGCTCACCGCCCACCCGTAACATCTACCAACGATCCCGTGATATAGCTGGCGTCACTTGAGGCGAGCCAAAGAATGGTTTTCGCGATTTCTTCCGGCTGACCTGCGCGTTGCATGGGAACTGAAGGTGCAACACGCTGGATTCTTCCGGGTTCGCCGCCTTTTTCGTGCATGGTGGTATTGATAATTCCGGGGCGGACGGCATTTACGCGTATGCCTTCACTCACGACTTCTTTCGCTAAGCCCAGGGTAAAAGAGTCGATGGCGCCTTTGGTGGCGGCGTAGTCGATGTATTCGAAGGGAGAGCCAATGCGGGAGGCAACGGAGGAAATGTTGATAATCGATCCACCGCGACCGCCTTCAGACCTGCTCATGCGTTTAACTGCCTCTCGCGCGCATAAAAAGCTGCCGATAACGTTTACCGCAAATAAGTGAGCCAACTCATCCGCGTTTATATCGCGAAATAATTTTTGGCGTAGAATCGCAGCGTTATTGACGAACAGATCGATATGCCGGAATTTATGATCGACCTGTGCAAACCAATTCAGAATCTCGGCCTCTTTGCTCAAGTCCACTCGGGTGTACATCACATTGCGACCCATCGCCGTGATTTTTGCTGCTATGGCCTCTGCTTCGTGGTGCTGATGTAAGTATGTAAATGCAACGTCATAACCGCGCTCAGCTGCCAGCAACGCAGTCGCTGCGCCGATACCCGAGCTTGCGCCAGTAATAAGAGCTACCGGTTGCGTCATGAAGGTTCTCCTTAAGGACCGAAAGCGGAGTATAGCTGCGTGGGCTACCATTTGGATAATCTGCATAAGCAGAATCGAAAACCCTTATTTATCATTCCGTTAGCTGCCTAACATTCAATGGGCATTCATATTGCTTTATCGGACACAACACCCTTATTCGGGGCTTGAACGAGAGCATTTATGAAAAATATACAAATAAGAAAACTGAAAGCTTTTCGGCAATTTGAGAGCAAGCAACCCAAGGTAGAGCGCATAGGCGGCAGTGAAGTTATACGTAATGATTGGAAGGAATTCATTGCCCAGAATGAATTGTTTGAGCCGGAAATTTTAATTCGCGCAGATGAAGCCCTAGCGTTATTAGCAGATGACGACATGCCAATTGATGAGGCCTATAGCATCGTGATTGTCGGTTGTGAGCCTGCCAATGATGGGGCAGAAATAGGGTGGGTGGAAATTGGATGAAACTTCCCCGGAGGCGTAGTGGGTGAAAATGAGGGGCTGAGAATTCAAGGTCTATGCCCCCGCTGTCTTTAAAAGCCTTGCAGCAAATTAGCCTGTTGCTGACGCGCATTTATCCATACTGGTGTAGCCGCTCGATTGTTTTTGGACGCGTTGCATGCGTCACAAGCGACCACGAGATTTTGTGGATCATTACACCCTGCCCATACCTGTACCGCTAGCGCAGCAGCAATCGGCCGATTGGTCGTCATCAGCAGCGAGTAATCTGCCCAAGGTATAACGTGATCAATCTGGCAACGTGCTCTTGGATACTCCCAGTTGCAATATGCACACGTGAACCAAGCGGGATTTCCGTTATCTCTTGGTGCATTGTTGTAAACGTAGTCAATAATTTGTTGCTCAAATCCGATTCTTGCACCATGCGGATTATGTTGCCCGAAGGTGAAGCCACCAAACGGATCAAAAATAGGTGGACCTCCGTAAACGATGTTCCATACCAAAGTCCGTGAGTAAAGCCCTGCTTGTGTCCAAGCCATATTTTTATCCCTTTATGTGAGTACGACTTTCGACTCTTCAAGACGCGGAATCGTTGTTGAGCAGAGCGAGGGCGGCGTAGGGATTTCCCTTCAGGACAGCCATCTTGTCATCGATTTCTTTCTGCCGCTTTTCCTTTTTTGCGGACTCCTGCTTCTTCGCATGAGAAGACCGATATTCATCTAGTGTCACCGAATTATCACTGACGACGCTCCAGTCGAGATATCCGTCCTTCGTTATATATTGATTACAAAATTCGGTGCATGGTGGGCGAAATTTACCGTCGCATGTCGTCCTGATATGAATATCAGATGGGTTTGCCCCGTCGCACAGTGCATTATAAATAGCTTTGGGCTCAGAGCATGTTGTGGCGTATTTGTTTTCGGTCTTTTCTCTTTGATTGGGTGTTTTACCACCGATTACCACCGCCTCGCGTTTAAGAGTATATAAATACGAGAGGAATTTTTTGGCATTTTCATTGGTGGTAGATTTGTATTTGTGATTTCCAGATTGGCCTTGCGCAGTTTTTGATTCAGAGGCCAATTTATAGGTGGCAACAGAAGTGTGTTGAGGCATGTTAATTTCCCTTTAGATAATTTGGATCACATCTCACGTTATCAACATTTATGCCAATCAAATTTTTAGCGTCCTCACTCGCCAAATCTTGGCTTGGTCAGACACAGCGCCATACTTTTTGTCACAGAAGTCATTTTTCCGCAGAAGCTGTCCGGCACCTAGGGCGGGACGGAGATTTGCTCTGTCAATAATATCGACAGCGGGCGAAGCGTTGAGACTGCGCTGGGGTGGTCGATTTCGGACCGGTTGGACACTGTCGCTTTGTAGATGCTCGCCAATAGGGTAAGTTACGCGCTTTGTTGCAGCCCTAATTCCTAATAGGACCCTCCTTTGAATACCACTGATTTTTCCTCTTTAAACCTCAACCCTGAACTACTGGAAAACCTGGCTACCTTGGAATTTCATACCATGACAGAGGTGCAGGCCCGGGCGTTGCCGTTGATATTGACGGGCAGGGATGTGATTGCTCAGGCCAAAACCGGCTCCGGCAAAACCGCCGCTTTCGCTTTGGGCTTGCTGCAAAACCTGGATGTGAAGCGCTTTCGCGTGCAGGCGCTGGTGCTGTGTCCCACGCGGGAACTGGCGGATCAGGTGGCGCAGGAGATCCGCCGCCTAGCCCGGGCCGTGCATAACATCAAAGTGCTTACTCTATGCGGCGGCGCGCCCTTTGGACCACAGTTGGGCTCGCTGGAGCACGGCGCTCATATAGTGGTGGGCACCCCCGGTCGGATTGAGGAGCATCTGGTCAAAGGCTCGTTAAAGCTGGACGACATCAACACACTGGTGCTCGATGAGGCGGACCGCATGCTGGATATGGGGTTTCAGCCAGCACTGGATGCCATTGTCAGCTATCTCCCCGAACGGCGGCAGAACCTGCTGTTCAGCGCGACCTACGCGCCACCCATTCGCGCCGTCGCTGAGCGTTTTCTGCAAAACCCGGCCATGGTGGAATTGAAGTCCACCCACGATCAGAGCTCGATTGCGCAGACGTTTTTTCGCGTGGAAGGGGACGCACCCGATCGCCTCACCGCACTGCGGCTGTTGCTCGTTACCCGCAGGCCCGATTCCACACTGGTATTTGCCAACACCAAAGCGGAAGTGCAGCAAATTGCGGACGAATTAAAACGCCACGGGTTTAGCGCCTTGGCGCTGCATGGCGATTTGGAACAAAAATTTCGCGATCAAACATTGGTGCTATTCGCTAACAAAAGCGCTTCTATTTTGGTGGCGACTGACGTAGCCGCGCGCGGTTTGGATATAGATGCGGTGGACCTCGTCATCAATTACCAAATCGCCCGCGAAACCGAAGTGCATGTGCACCGCATCGGCCGCACCGGTCGCGCCGGCAGCAGTGGCGAGGCGGTGACATTGGTGAGCGAAAAAGAGCGTTTTAAATTAGAACGTTTAGGGGAGTTGTTGCAGAACACCCCAAATCTAGAAAATTTGCCACCATTGAACCTGCTGAATCAACCTGGATTCAAACCACCAATGGCGACGCTGCAAATCGACGGTGGGAAAAAACAGAAGCTGAGACCCGGTGACATAGTGGGAGCGCTGACAGGGGAGGGTGGATTGACCGCCGACAGCATTGGCAAAAT
>JBQGED010000227.1:0-14579 GCA_052039425.1 Sphingobacterium griseoflavum
GACGACGTGGTGGTTACCAAGGACGGTTGCGACGTGCTGACCGCCGGTGTACCCAAAACGGTCGCGGAAATTGAAGCGCTCATGGCCAGCACCCGCGGCACCGCGAAAAGCGCATGACCGCCAAATCCTCCCGCTATGACATTGCCATAGTCGGCGGCGGGCTGATGGGGGCAGCGCTCGCCCTGCTGTTCTGCAAAACCTTGCCCGGCCGTCGTGTCGTATTGATCGAACAGAAAGTTCTGGAAAGCGCCAGCGATCAAGTGCTGGCGCAGCCCAATTTCGACGCCCGCTCCACCGCCCTCGCTCCCACCAGCGCCACCACTTTGCGCCGTCTTGGCGTATGGCCGGCTCTGGCCGCTCACGCTACTGCCATCCACCGTGTGCAGGTTTCCGACCGCGGACACCTGGGTTGGGTGCGCCTGGACACCGACAGCAATCAGGGCGAGCCCTTAGGTTATGTCGTTGAAAATCGAGCATTGGGTCGCGCCCTTACCGATGCCATGCTGGCCTGTGAAGGACTGGATTTGAAAGCCCCGATGCAGGTCCAGCGCCTGACAACCCTGCGCGACGGCGTAAGGTTGGATCTGGGCGATCAGCATCTGGAAGCGGAATTGGTAGTGGTAGCGGACGGCGCCGACTCGCCGCTGCGCCATCAGCTCGGCATTCCCGAATTCAATAAGGATTATCAACAGAGTGCGGTTATCGCCAATGTCCGCCACGAGCAGAGCCACGGCGAAACCGCCTTTGAGCGTTTTACCCATCACGGTCCGCTGGCATTTTTGCCGTTGGGCGGAACGACCGGACATACCAGCTCGGTCGTTTGGACTTGGCCGGCGGATCAGGTGGCAGATGCGCTTTCCATGGGTGATCGGGAGTTTCTCCACCGCCTACAAAACGAGTTTGGCTATCGTTTGGGCCGTTTGCAGCAGGTGGGTGTACGCCAGGCTTACGCGCTGCGCCTTTGTCTCGCGCGCGAGCAGGTGCGCTCGGGCGTGGTGCTGATGGGAAATGCGGCCCACTTTCTCCACCCGGTGGCCGGACAGGGTTACAACTTGGCGCTGCGCGATGGTTTGCGTTTAGCCGAGGTGCTGCAAAGTGCGGGGCAGGGGAGTTTGGGCGATTTGGCGCTGCTGCAGGAATATGAGCGGCGCCAGGCCGGCGATCAGCGCAACACGGTGCGCCTTAGCGACGGTTTTAATGAATTGTTTCGAGCCCATGAGCCCCATTGGATACTGCTGCGCAACTTGGGGATGATCGGGGTGGAATGGAGCGTGACCATTCGCGATACCTTTATCCGGCAGCTTTCCGGGCGCGGCAGCCGGCGCGCTAACCCTTGGGTCCGCGCCCCGCAGAATCACTAACGAGGACAAGCTGTGTCACACGATGAGTCGGCGAGCCAGACAGCAACCAATGCAATGGATGTGATAGTCGTAGGTGCTGGCCTAGTGGGCAGCGCTTTGGCTTGCGCATTAACCGCCGACAGCAGCTTGCGGGTGCTGGTCGTGGATGCGCAACTGCCGCAGCCGCTTTACCCACCCGAACAATTTGATCCGCGAGTGGTCGCTCTCAGCTCCGCTGCCGTGGAGTTTCTCCGCCAGTTGGATGTCTGGGCCGGGGTAGAAGCCCAGCGCCACTGTCCCTATCGCGGCATGGAAGTGTGGGATGGCGAAGGCAATGGCCGGATCCGCTTTTCCGCCGATGATCTGCATCGCGATCAACTGGGTTTTATCGTGGAGAACAGTGTGGTGCTGCAGGCCCTGCACCAGGTGATGCAGTCGCGCGCGAACCACCTGGCGCCGGTCAGCATTACCTCCTGGGACCATATCAATGATCTCAATCAACTGACCCTCTCCGACGGTCGGGTGCTGGTGGCACCACTGATCATCGGCGCGGACGGCGGCCACTCTCGCCTGCGCGAACTCGCGCATATTCCAGTCAACGCCTGGGCCTATCACCACTCCGCCATAGTGACTACGGTGCGCACCCGCGCCGAGCACGGCTTTATCGCCCGCCAGCGTTTCAGTCACCAGGGCCCTCTGGCATTTCTCCCCTTGCAGAATGGCCCTGCCGATCCCGGTCACTACTGCTCCATCGTCTGGTCTCTCGAAGAAGATGTGGCCGAGCGCATGATGGCGCTGGAGGACGCGGAGTTTTGCGCCCAGCTCACCCGCGTCAGTGAAGCCTGTCTGGGTGAGGTGGAGTGGACTGATCAGCGCCACGTCATTCCTCTGTGGCAGCGCCACGCCGCCGAATACGGTCGCGCCGGTTTTGCACTGGTGGGCGATGCCGCCCACACCATCCATCCCCTGGCAGGACAGGGCGTGAATCTGGGTCTCTACGATGCCAAGGCTCTGGCGGCGGAAATCCTGCGCGCCCACCGCCGCGGGGTGCCGCTCAATCACGCCTCCGTGGTGCAGCGCTATCAACGACAGCGCAAGTTTCACAACCTTTCCGCCATGGCCTCCATGGAAGGCTTCAAGCGCCTGTTTGGTGCGGATTCGCCGCCGCTGCTGACACTGCGCAACCGCGGGTTGAACTGGGTCGACAGTCAGCTGTGGCTCAAGCGCCTGTTGATGCAAGTGGCGGCCGGGGATCTTTGAGCGGAACTATGGCCGAGACTGCCCCTGCCGCGCCCTTGATTGCCGAGCACCGCGACTGGCTCGTGTGTCACGATTGCGGCGCTTTGCAGGAAGTGGAGCCGCTGCTTGAAGACCAGCAGCTGGTTTGCGAAAACTGCGACCACGTTTTGCACTTTGGCCGCGGTCCCTGGCTCGACACCACTACCGCGCTGGCCGTCGCCGCTCTGATCCTGTTTATCGGTGCCAACGCGTTTATTTTCTTCACGCTGCAATTGGGCAGCGTGTTGCAACCGGCCACTATCCTTTCCGGCGTGGGTGCGTTGATCGACCGGGAGGAATGGATCCTGGCGGCGCTGGTATTGGTCACCATTTTTCTGCTGCCCATGTTCGAAGTCTTTGCGCTGCTGTATCTGCTGCTCCCGTACCGTTTTAATTTACGCCTGCCGGGACAGATTCACGTATTGCGCTGGCTGACGCGGGTGCAGCACTGGATTATGCAGGACGTGTTTTTGCTCGGCGTGCTGGTGACCACTGTGAAGCTCGGCGACAGCGCCACGGTTCATCTCGGTCCGGGCATGCCGCTATTTTTTCTGCTCGTCGGGGTGTTGCAAGCGGGTTATTGGTTTATGGATAAACAGAATCTGTGGAACTGGCTCTACGCCAACAATTGTTTCAGTCGTCACCCGGAGGAAACTCTATACGATTGCGACGTCTGCAAAGCCATGGTTGCTGAAAGCATTGTGCAAGAGAGTGGCCATTGCCCACGCTGCAGTGCGCGAATCAATACGCGGATTCCAAACAGTTTGCAGAAAACCAGTGCGCTGATTCTGGCCGCCATCGTTTTGTATATTCCCGCCAATATTTATCCGATCATGCATTACAGCGAGTTGGCGACGAATTACGACAGCACGATTTTGTCGGGTGTGCTGGACTTGGCGGCCAATGACCTGTGGCTGGTGGCCATAGTGGTGTTTGTTGCGAGCATTGTGGTGCCGATTCTCAAATTGGCGATGTTGATATTTCTGGTGTGGTCAATCCGCACACGCATGGCGGGCGCGACGCGATGGCGTTTTTGGATGTATCGCGCCACCAAATTTATCGGCCGCTGGTCCATGGTCGATGTCTATGTAGTCACCTTGCTGACGGCGGTGGTGCAGTTTGGTTTAATAGGCCAAGTCGAACCTGGCGCCGCGCTTTTGCCCTTTGCCGCAGTTGTGGTGTTAACCATGCTTGCAGCGGAAACCTTTGATCCGCGCCTGATCTGGGATAATGCCGCGGAGAATGTCCCTGCCGAACGCGAGCGAACACTCGCGCAACTCAATGCCATAAACTTAACTCGTGAATAATGTGCTCTATGGTCGTCTGCTCTATCCATCGCTCTGTGGGAACGCCGCGTGAAAATAAATAAAGCCCGACTTAAAACTGCGCCCTCTATTTCACCGATCTGGATAGTCCCGCTCGTTGCACTGGTTATCGCCGGTTGGCTCGCCCTGCGCTCCTGGCAGCAAAAAGGCACGGAAATCGAATTGCTGTTCGACAACGCCAACGGCATTCAAGTGGGGCAGACGCAGGTGCGGCTGAAAGATGTGCCGGTGGGCAAAATCACCAAAATGCGCCTCAATTCCGACCTCTCTAAAGTGCGCGTATTTGCATTGCTCGACCGCCAAGTCAGCCGCCATCTCAGCGAAAATACCCGGTTCTGGTTGGTGAGTCCGCGCGTCAGCGCCAGCGGTATTTCCAACTTGGGCACATTGATTTCAGGGGTTTATATCGTGATGGATCCGGGTAAGTCCGGAGAATTTAAGCGGGTTTTTACTGGGCTGACGGAGCCGCCGGCGATCCAGTCTGATGACCAGGGCACACAATATGTACTTTGGGCGGATTCCCTGCGTTCTATCGACATAGGATCACCCGTATATTTTCGTCAGCTTAAAGTTGGTGAAGTGACCAGTTATCGCCTCGCGGAAAATGGCAATAATGTGGAAATTCGGATTTTTATCGAAGCGCCGCACGACAAGCTGGTATTGCAACGCAGCCGATTCTGGAACGTCAGTGGTGTGGATGTCAGCATAGGTGCTGAAGGCATCAAAGCGGAAGTGGGTTCATTGGCCTCCATCATTAATGGCGGCATAGCGTTCGAAAATACAGTGGGTTTTGAAGCGCCCCAGCGCGCACCCAGCGACCACCAGTTTTATTTATACACTGATCGCAATTCCGTCATGGATGAGCGCTACACGCTCAAATATTTTTATCTATTGAAATTCAGTCATTCCGTCCGCGGTCTCGCTGAAGGGGCGCCGGTAGAATTCCGCGGAATGAAAGTCGGTGAAGTGGTGGATGTGCAGTTACACTCTGTGGATAAAAATCCCCACAGTTTGCACGTTTATATTTCCATGGAGCCGCAGCGTCTCAATCCGGACAGCGAACCCTCGCGGGAGGAATTCGATGCGCAAGTGGAAAGCCTTGTGCAGCAGGGATTGCGGGCAAAATTGAAAACCGCCAACCTGATTACCGGATCGCGCATGATCGATCTGGGCTTCCCGGCGGACCCTGCACCGGGAGAATTTATCCGCTCGACGCAATATACGGAAATTCCCACAATGGATGATTCCTTGGAGGATCTTGAGCAGCAATTGAGTGCGCTGACTAAAAAAATCAATCAGATTCCGTTGGATAAAATCGGTGCGGATTTGGCGCAGAGTCTGGCCAGTCTCAACAACATGCTGCAGGTCATGAATGAGAGCAACACTGCGGCCAAATTGGACAAAACCTTGGGCAACATCAGCGTCGCCAGCGAGCAGCTCGATGCCACCATGCACGAGGTGCAGGCGGCGATGCGCGATATGACGACCACCCTGCGTTCCACCGACGCCTTGCTCAATCCCGATTCGCAAACTCAATACGAATTGCGCACCATGTTGCAGGCGGTTCAATCCGCGGCGGAAACCATGGAGCGTCTGGGCGAAAAGTTGAATCGCAAACCGAATGCACTGATTTTTGGGGAAAAGTAAATGCGCCTTCTTTTTTGCATAGTGGTCTTGTGGCAGCTGGTGGCATGCAGCAATACGCCGACACAGTTGCAACAGTACACGTTTTCAGTGAGCACAGTTCCGGTAAAAGCCGAGCCTTTTTCGCTGGTGGGCGGGCTTGGTGTCGGGCCGGTGGAATTGCCGGAATTCTGGCGCCAGCGGGAAGTGGTGGTGATTGAGGATCATAAAATTCTGAGCGATGACCGCCATATGTGGGCGGGCGATCCAAAGCTGGCTCTCAGCCGAGTAATCGCCGCCAATTTAAGTCGTCAACTGCAAATCAACGATGTTTGGGCCCATCCGTGGGATTCCCGCACCAAGCCGCAAAAACAAATCATTTTAGCGATCGAATCCTTTGGCGGCGCGCTGGGAAAAAACGTGGAACTGGTTGCCAAATGGCGGTTGATGGATGAGTTTGGCGGGCGCGTGCTTGCGACTGAACGCGAAGTATTTTCCGCAACAACGGCGGATCGATCTTATTCCGCCTATGTGACGGCGCTTAATCAGTTGGTAGAGCAATTGTCCGCGACGCTGGAACGTTCTGTTCGGCAGAATTTTTCCGACGGCAATTAAATTGTCATTAATCTTCCCGACTCGGTTTTGCTAAAACCCGCAGCCACTTCCACAGGGAGTTTCCGGTGGTGAGGTATTTATCCAGTTGCGTCTGGTTCTGCCAGTAAAAATTGCCTTTGCGAAACAAAAAATCGCGTTTCAGCATACGCCGGCGCGGGTTGAGTTCTTTCACCACGCGCGCCGGATTTCCTGCGGCAACCACATTGGCCGGAATATCCGAAGTCACTATTGAGCCTGCGCCGATTACGCTGTTCTCACCGATGGTTACACCCTTGCACACAATCACGCGGGCGCCGAGCCAGACATTTTCTCCCAGAGTTACCGGCTTGCTGCAGCGGAACGGCCGGGTGCGATTGTAGAGGCCGTGCCAGTCGCAATCGTTGATGCTACACTCCGCCGCAATCATGCTGTTGGCGCCGATGCGAATGGACTTTGCCGCGGTGATTTCCACGCCCGGTGCGATCAAGCAATAATCTCCTATCTCAATCGATCCCTGTCCCTGCCGGCTCGACCAAGTGGTCAAGCGCACAGGTTTGTTCGGGTGGCTGATCAGGTGCAAATAATTTCCCGCAAAAATTTGCCGACCGTGAATTTCACAGGAACGCGGTTTGATAATCATGGGATAAACGCCGAGGCGATCGAATTGCGGTTGCACAAAACGGCGCACGTACCAGTCGTTGAAACGGCTGCTGCAGTATTTGATAAAAAAAGGCCGATGATCTTTACGCACGGGATATTCACATATGACAAACGATAAGGTGATGGCGCTGCACCGAGCCATCGAGATGCATCAGATTAAAGGTTTTCTCGCGGGCGATGAAGCGGAAGCGCTTTATAACTTCGCCCGCGAATGCGCGCTAATCGGTCCCTGTCTCGAAATCGGATCCTATTGCGGCAAATCCAGCGTGTATCTTGGTTCCGCCTGTAAGGAAGCCGATTCTGTGCTTTTTGCCGTGGATCATCATCGCGGTTCAGAGGAGCACCAGCCCGGGGAGGAGTACCATGACACTGAATTATTCGATGCGGCCAATCAGGTGATGAATACCTTTCCCGCTCTGCGCAGAACACTGGATTTATTCAGCCTGCAGGACTCGGTAGTACCGGTGGTGGCGCCGTCGCAAATCGTCGCAAAAAAATGGGTCACGCCGCTCGGGCTGGTATTTATTGACGGCGGCCACAGCCACGAACAGGCGCTGAGCGATTGCCTGTCGTGGGCGGAAAAAGTCGCACCCGGTGGACTTTTATTGATCCACGATATCTTCCCGGATCCGCGTGATGGCGGTCAGGGGCCTTTCCTCGCGCTGCAGGAAGTGGTGTCCGGCGGTCGTTTTATCTGGCAGACGACTGTCAATACCCTGGGGGTGCTGCGGCGAATCTCCGACTAAAGGCTGCACAAAATTCCCCCAATTATTTTCTTTGAGATTTACGTTTCCGTTCGTCTGTGCGGAATCGCGCGGTGTGATGCAGCGTCTGTGTGCGGAAGCGCGTGTTACGGTGTCGCCTCTGATGGTAATATGGCCGCGTTTTTTCACCTGTATAACCTTGGGGGTTATTTCTATGAAATCCGTAAAAAGCTGTTTATTGCTGGGCTCTATGCTTGCCGCTTTTGCTAGTAGTGCCGCTTATGCGCAAAACAACCGCGCGCAGAACTACAACACACCAGCGCGAGCGCCTGCCATCAGCTTCACACACGTTGGCCTGCGCTACATGTTCCAAGACATTGATAAGTCAGAATTCAGCTGTGACCAGGACGGGCCCAACGTTTATGGCAGCCTGGACATTCAAGACGGCTGGTACGCGCGCGCCGCGTTCAGCGATGTCAGCGGTGACAACGGCTGTGGTTCAACTAACGTGCAGGTTGGCGGTGGTTTCCATACCCAGTTTGATCGCAATATGGAAATGTACGCTAGCCTGAGCTTTGAAAGCATTTCTCCGGATAATGGTGACAGTGATTCAGGTTTGATTCTGGCTGCGGGTCTGCGCGGTTTTTTGAGCCGCCAGCTGGAAGGTGGCGTGGAATTGATGCACAGCACCACTGGAGATGGTAATACTGCCATCAATGGTTTGTTGGCTTACTGGTTTAACGACGCCGTAGCGGGAACTTTTGATTTGGGGCTCGGCTCCGATGTCACTACCTTTGCGATCGGCGCGCGTTTGAATTTCTAAAAAATTTAAGCATAAGAAAAGGGGCGAGTGATCGCCCCTTTTTTACGAAATTTTAGCTCGCCGCGACGGCGGTGCCTGTTCCTTTTATAAACTGCAAAAACTGCTCGGCCGGCATGGGGCGCGCAAAGAAAAATCCCTGCATATAATCGCAGCCGATTGCCGCTAAAAAATTCACTTGCTTTTGGGTTTCCACGCCTTCGGCCACCACGCGAATATTTAAGCTCTTCGCCATTTGGATGATCACTTTCACTAAAGTGTCGGCTTGGCGGGAAATGCCCAATTCCGCAATAAAACTTTTATCAATTTTCAAACTTTCCACTGGGTATTGACGCAGATAATTGATTGCGGAATAACCTGTGCCGAAGTCGTCTATGGAGAACTGGAAGTTCTGCTCCCGCAGTGCCAGAAAATTCTGTGATTTGGTGCAGTGGTCCGCCATCAGTAGGGATTCCGTAATTTCCAAGGTTACCTGATGCGGTGGAATCTGCAGGCGGTTGCGCAGCGCGATTAATTGTTGGGTGTGCAGTCTGGAAGCAAATTCCTGCGGTGAACGATTGATGGAAAAATGGATGTTGATACCTTGTTCACGCAGGGTCAGGCAGAATTTCATTGACTGTTCCACCACCCAATTACCCAAATCGCAAATCAAGCCGCTCTGCTCGGCCACCGGAATAAATTCCGCAGGTGAAATCATTGTGCCGTCGGGGCGTGGCCAGCGGCATAGGGCTTCGCAGCGGGTAAAACGCTCTTCCTGGACGCTGTAAATCGGTTGGTAATAGACCTGGAACTCGTTTTGATTGAGGCCGTTTTTAATTGCCGCACTCAATTCAACATAACGGTCGGCCTCATTGCGCATGGACATATTGAAAAAATACAGCGCATTGCGACCAGTGCGCTTGCTTTCATACATGGCCAGATCGGCGTGCTGTATCAAAGAGGCGGCATCGGTACCGTCCGTGGGATAAACCGCGACGCCGATGCTGCAGGTGACGTTTACCACTGCGCCCTGAATGGTGCGGCTCTCCGAGACACAGGAGGTAATGATGCGCGCGCGATTTTCAATTTCCGCCGTGCGGTTGACATTTTTCAGGATGGCGATGAATTCATCGCCGCCAAATCGGCATAGAAGATCATAACTGCGCACGCAGTTTTTCAAGGTGCGGGCGACCTGGATCAGCAACTCATCACCAATCGAATGACCCAAACTGTCATTGATCTCCTTGAAGTGATCGAGATCGATAAACAGGACGGTGAAGCTCTGATTGGTGCGCTGGCACTCTTCAATCAATTGATTCAAATGTTCGTTGAACTGATAGCGGCTGGTCAGCTGGGTGAGAGGATCGATGGCGGTAATCTGTTCCAATTCCCTTAGATGCTGATGTTGCTGACTATGGTAGCGGCGCAGGTAGAAAACCGCCGTGGCACCCAATAGGCTCACCAGCAGGCTGATAATCCAATAAAGACTTCGCAGCCACTGACTTTCTGCATTCGGCCGTATCGCCAGTTGCCATTCGCCACCGGGTACCGGAACCGTGTAGATCTGGTTGCTCAGGCTGAATAAATTGGCATCACCGGAGAAGGTTTCACTGGTAGACAGATTGCGCAACGCCACCTGATAGCGCTGCTCCATGTCGTGGAGACCGGCATCACGCAGCAAATCCGGCACAGTGATGATTAGAGAAATCAGCCCCCACTCGCGGCCGTTGGTGGTGTACACCGGAAACCGCGCGACCAGATGGTTGCCTGTTCCCTGTACCAGGGGCAGAGGGCCGGCCAAAACCACCTGTCGGCTTTGCATGGCTTGCAAAGCGGCGTCGCGCTGACCAGGGTGAGTGCGGTAATTCAGGCCCAAGGCGCCCTCGTTTCCTGCGAGAGGGTAGAGGGCGGTGACCACCAGATTCGGTGCCACCGCAATATGGCGGATATTCAGAGGCTTTTGCAGCAAGCGTTCGGCCACCCGGTCGAGATCCTCCTGGGAAAGGTTTCCCAGCACGGAGATCTGCGCTTCAATGCCATAGCCAACCGCCAGATTGGCGTCCAATTGACCGCGTAATTTGGTCGCAAAGGCACCGGCCCAGTAATACGCTTCCAGTTCTTGTTCGCGCGCGTTGACCTCCTGGAGGTAATTCACCAGAACGGCGAGCAGGCAAAAGAGGGCCAGAAAACTGGCTAAGGCTCCGAATACCGGATTGCGCAAAAGACGAACCTTGTCGTCGGGAGGAGGTGATTCCATGGACGCAGTGTCGCTCTGTTATTTTCCCTACAAATAAAGGATAGATGTGTAACGTGGAAACGCAAAACGGCTCGCTCCGATGGTTGGAGCGGAATATGGACAAAGCCGGCATTGCACCGGCTTTTGTTAAATAGGTTATCTATATTGTGTGAAAATTAGTGCAGCTGTTGTCCCCTGGATGAAAACAATGCATCCAGATCTTGCTGCCCGAAACGATAATGACCACCGCAGAATTCGCAATTGATGTCGATCACGTCGCGCTCGCTCAGCAAGGCGTAGGCGTCGTTGCTGCCCAGGGCAGTCAATGCTTGCAGGCTGCGCTCGCGGGAACATTGACATTTGAAGCTGAGCTCCTGTGGCGGGAACAGGCGCACTTCAAATTCGTTGAACAAGCGCACTAGCACTGTGGCGTGGTCCAACTCGAACAGCTCTGTGGCGGTAATAGTCTCCGCCAAGTGCTCTGCAGTTTCCCAGGCGTCCGGCCGCGGGGTGCGCTCGGCGGAGGGCGGCAGAGCCTGGAGCAGCAGACCGCCGGCACGCTGGCCGTCACAGTACAGCCACAGGCGGGTCGGCAACTGTTCCGAGCGGGCGAAATAGGCGGTCAAGCATTGCGCTAGTGTGTCACCTTCCAATGCCACTATGCCCTGATAGCGCTGACCTTGTGTCGGATCCAACGTCAAGGTGAGAACGCCATTGCCGATGAGCTGCGACAAGGTTAATCCGTTCAGATTGGGCTTGGCGCCCTCCGCAAACTTGACGATACCGCGCAGGGTGCGCGCGTCCGTCGCCTCCGCCATGATCAAGGGCACGGGTCCGGCGCCGCGGGCCTGCAAGGTGAGTGTGCCGGAGAATTTCAGCACCTCAATCATCAGGCTCACCGCAGTGAGAAATTCGCCGAGTAGGGCGCGCGCATCGTCCGGCAGGTGCTGGTGGGCTGTTGCGTCCTGCAGAGTGGCGTCGAGGGTGACGATTTCGCCGCGGATATCGCAGTCGTCAAAAACAAAACGGTGGATTTGATCCGGATTGGATGCCTTCATAAATGGCCTATCTACAGTATGGATACGATGGTGCCGTTGCCGGCCGGATCAATCCCAGGAATTCTGGGACTGTTTGAATTGGTGGATCTGGCGGCGCTGCTTTTTGGTGGGCCGCCCATCGCTCACGGGCTGCAGGGCGCTGGCCAGTTTGCGCTGCTGGGTGCTCAATTCGCGCCGCGCCAGACTCTCGTGGGTTTCTTCGTACAGGAGCGCTGCTTCCGGCGCACCGCGGCGCTGTTCAGAGAGAGCTTTTACCACCACTTCGCGCTCGTCGAAACCCTGGCGGATCTGCAGCAGCAGACCGATGGTCAGCTCCTTGCTGGCTTTCACCCGTTGGCCGTCCACGTGGACTTTGCCGCCGTCGATGGCCTGTTTGGCCAGGCTGCGGGTTTTGAAAAAGCGCGCGGCCCAGAGCCATTTGTCGATGCGCACTTTATTTAAGGCGGTAGTCTGGTCGTTCTTGTTCATGGCAGATCCGGACGCAGATCCTGAGGTGTAAAAACGGGTGGCATGATCTCATCAAAATCCACTATGTCGATAAATTGACCGGAGGCGCGCGGCGGTTTTTGCGAGTCCGGCTGGTTGATACACACCAAATAGTGCAGGCCAAAATTCTGCGCGGCGCGCAGCACATGGTGATTGTCATCGACAAACAGAGTGCGGGTCGGGTCGATATTTTCCGCTTCCGCCAGACGTTGCCAGAAAGCGTCGTCTTCTTTCGGTTGTTGATAGTCGTGTGAGGACACCACCAAATCGAGCCAGCGGTCGATCTGGGTAACCTCCAACTTCAACTCCAATCCCTTGCGATGGGAGTTGGTCGCGAGAATAACCTTTTTGCGTTCCTGGCGAAGAAAACGCAAAAATGCCTCTGCGTGTGGGCGGACCTGAATTTTATGTTGAATCTCGCGCTTCAACGCGGGAATATCCATGCGCACTAGCTCAGACCAGTGATCCAGGCAATACCATTGCAAAGTGCCTTCGTAGGAGGCAATGAGCTGGCTCAATTCGCTCTGCGCGTATATGGGATCGAGGCCGTGGAATTCGGCGTAGCGTTTGGGCAGGTGCGTCAGCCAGAAATAATTATCAAAATGCAGGTCGAGCAGGGTGCCGTCCATGTCCAGCAAAACGGTATCCACTGCGGTCCAGTCAATCATGGGCGAAGATGAACAGAAGAAAAAGCGGTGGCCAGTATGCCTACAAAACCTGAGATATTAAAGCGCACGCCGGCGTGCCAGAGCCGCCTGTTCCGGGTGGAATCGCTCGATTTGCGCTTCAGCAACGGCGAGGAGCGCACTTTTGAGCGGCTGATCGGCGGTGGACTGCCGGCGGTGATCATAGTGCCAATGCTCGACGACCAGCGGGTGATCCTGGTACGCGAATACGGCGCCGGCATCGATGATTATCACGTGTCGCTGCCGAAAGGTCGTGTCGACGAAGGCGAGAGTCTGATCGAAGCGGCAGATCGCGAATTAAAAGAAGAGGCCGGTTACGGCGCCAGGCGCCTCACTTTATTAAAGTGCCTGACCCAGGCGCCGAATTACCTGCAACACCGCACTCAGATCGTGCTCGCCCAGGATTTATATCCAGAGAAATTGGAAGGTGACGAACCTGAACCCTTGGAGCTGGAAATACTGCATCTCGAAGAAATGCCGGCTTGGTTGGAGCGCGGCGATATCACCGAAGCTCGTACCATTGCTGCGCTGTATTTGGCGCGCGATTTTATTGCAGCGCAAAAGGCTTGATATGCCAGCTTCGCTCTTACGGTAATTAAAAATCGAAATAACGCGGCGAAATAAACGAACGATTAAAAATAGTGGCGCGTTGAATTGCAAAAAAGGCGTGTACCTTTGGGTCGTAACGAGCCGATGAGTGAAAAATTGACTATTCTTTCTGTCCAACAGCCAAAAATGCGAACTTGGTTCTTATTTTGGGCGCCACTTCCTATGCCACAAAACCATAATTAAACAGGCACTGCGTTATGAAACCAGCTCCACAGCACAATATTTTTCCGAACGTCGAGCAAAACGACACCTCTATTCTCAAGCAGCAACTGGTGCGGGAGATTACCTGCTTGGAGCGCCAGCTCGAACGCATTCGCATGCGTGATCAGTTTGCCGACAATAGCACCTTACAAACCTATGAAGAGATGATCGAAAGCCGTCGCAAAATGCTCTACAACCTGCCTTGGGAATAAGTGACCGGCGCTGTGCCCCCTGCTTGGTGCGGCGCCCGATATGTTGAACCGTCCGCTGCGGTGAGACTCTACATAACCCGATCCGGGCCGCGCCCGTTCCCCCTACCCGTGGCATCACTTATGCTGCCGGGGAAATTCCGGGTATTATCCCCGGGCTAAAATAAACCAAATTTGTCGCCTGCGGCTTCTCCTAACTATGTATCACAGCTATTTCGGCCTGGACGAACAAGCCTTCTCCATCGCGGTGAACCCGCGCTACCTGTACATGAGCACGCAGCACCGCGAGGCGCTGGCGCACTTGCTGTACGGCGTTAGCAGCGGCGGCTTTGTAATGTTGACCGGCGAAGTAGGCACGGGCAAAACCACCATTATCCGCTGCCTGCTGGAGCAGCTGCCGGACCACGCCGATCTGGCGATTGTGATGAATCCCTCCGCCAGCGCCCGCGATCTGCTCTGCAGCATCTGCGATGAATTCGGTGTGACCTACGCACCGGAGGAGACCAGCCTCAAGGTTCTCACCGACAAACTCAGCGAGTTCCTGGTAGAGAATCACCGCCAGGGGCGCAAAACCATCGTACTGATCGATGAAGCGCAGTTGCTGCGCATTTCCACCCTGGAGCAGGTGCGCCTGCTCACCAATCTCGAAACCAATACCCAAAAGCTGCTGCAGATCATCCTGGTGGGCCAGCCGGAATTGAATGAGCTCCTGGCCAAGCCAGCGTTGCGCCAGCTCTCCCAGCGCATCACCGCGCGCTACCATTTGCGGCC
>JBQGED010000228.1:0-8951 GCA_052039425.1 Sphingobacterium griseoflavum
AATCCAACAGCACCCCTCCTCTCTGCGCCAGCTCCTGCAAACCTTGCGCGCCAGCCTCGCCAAACCTGATCCTGCCTGGATTTATGTGGCTTCGGAAGCTGAGGTGGATCGCCAACTCGCCGCCCTGGATAAATCCCCGGATCTGCCTCTGTACGGCATTCCTTTCGCGGTGAAAGACAACATTGATGTCGCGGGCATGCCAACCACTGCCGCCTGTCCGGCTTTTGCTTATTTGCCGAGCGTCGATGCGACGAGCGTCGCCAAGCTGCGCGCGGCGGGCGCTATAGTGATGGGCAAAACCAATCTCGACCAATTTGCCACCGGCCTGGTCGGTACCCGCTCGCCCTACGGCGTTGTGCCTAATACGTTTAATGAACGTTATGTCTCCGGCGGCTCCAGCTCTGGCTCAGCGAGCGCCGTTGCCCGCGGTCTAGTGCCTTTTAGCCTCGGCACCGATACCGCCGGCTCGGGCCGCGTACCCGCCGGCTTTAACAACATTGTCGGCTTGAAACCCACCAAAGGCCGCGTCAGCACCCGCGGCGTGGTGCCGGCCTGTCGCAGTCTGGATTGCGTCTCCGTATTCGCCCTGACGCTCGCGGACGCCGACGCTATCGCCACCGTAATGACGGGCTTCGATGACGAGGACCCCTACTCCCGCAAAGCACCGGCTGCCGCTCGCCATTTCCCGGCGAAACCTCGTCTGGGAGTGCCTCCTGCACCGGATTGGTTTGGCGATACTGCCTCCGCCCGGGCCTGGGACGGCACATTGGAGGCTCTCAAAAAACTCGGAGCAGAACTGGTACCCATCGATTTCACCCCCATGTTCGAGCTGGCGCAGCTGCTCTACGGTGGCCCGTGGGTGGCAGAAAGACAGGCCGCTGTGGGTGAATTTATGAAGTCACACGCGGGGGAGATGAACCCGGTTGTGCGCGGCATCATCGAACAGGCCGGTCGCTTTTCCGCCACTGACGCCTTCCGCGCCGAATACCAGCGCGCCGCACTCGTGCGCACCATTCAGACCCGGATGGCGACCGTCGACGCGTTGCTGGTACCAACAGCGCCGCGCCTGCCCACCATCGAACAGGTTGAAGCCGATCCGGTCGTGGTCAACAGCCAGCTCGGCACCTACACCAATTTCGTCAACCTCGCGGATTGCGCGGCACTGGCGCTGCCCGCCTGTATTCGCGATGACGGCCTACCGTTTGGCATTACTCTGATCGCGCCGGCATGGCAGGACAACGCCCTGGTGGAATTCGGCCAGCGCTGGCTCAACAGCCGCAAACTCTATCTCGGCGCCACCCGACGCCCCACCCCGCTAACCCAGCAGCGCCCGGAGCCACCGCCGGGGCATGTGCGTCTGGCCGTGGTGGGCGCGCATCTGAGCGGCATGCCGTTGAATTACCAGCTTACCGAGCGCAATGCCCGCTTGGTGGAAAGTACTTTCACCGCCGACAACTACCGCCTCTACGCCCTGCCCAATACCACGCCGCCCAAACCGGGGCTGGTGCGCAGCAGCGAAGGTGCGGAAATTGTCGTGGAACTGTGGGACATCCCTGTGGACGAATTCGGCAGTTTTGTCGCGCTGGTGCCCGCGCCTCTCGGCATAGGTACGCTCACCCTGCACGACAACCGCCAGGTGAAAGGGTTTATCTGCGAGGGGTCAGCGCTGGAAGGCGCGCGCGACATTACCGAATTTGGCGGCTGGCGAGCCTATTTGCAGTCGCTGCAACATTGATCACGAACCTGGACGCATCCCTTGGCTGAATCCGCAACTGCGCTGCCGCGCACCAAATTGACCGAACGCATTTATCAGCAGATCAAACAGGATATTTTTGATTTCCGCCTGTTGCCCGGCGATCGCTTTAGCGAAAACGAAATAGCGGCGCGGCTGCAGGTGAGCCGCACGCCCGTGCGGGAAGCGCTGACGCAATTGCAACGGGAAGGTTATGTCAAAGTGCTGTTTCGCAGCGGCTGGCAAGTCAACCCATTGGATTTTGATCAATTCGATCAACTTTACGATGTGCGCATCGTGTTGGAATTGGCGGCGGTGCAAAAACTCTGCGCCATGGATCCACCGCCGGATCTGCGCGACTTAAAACAATTCTGGTTATGCAAACCGGAGCAGCGCAACGAGGACGAAAAACAAGTGTGCGCCGCCGATGAGGCTTTTCACTGCGCTCTGATTGTCGCCACCGGCAATCAGGAAATGGCGCGCATCCACAGCGACATCACCGACCGCCTGCGCATTATCCGCCGTGTCGATTTCACCCAGACACCGCGCATCGCCGCCACTTACGAAGAACACTCGCAGATTTTGCGCGCAATTCTGGCGCGGCGCAGTGAGCGGGCGTGCACACTGTTAAAAGCGCACATCGAGGAGAGCAAAGCCGAGGTGCGCAAAATCACTCTGCATAAAATTTACGAAACCCGGCGTCTGCAAAATCCGGATATTTAAATCAGCAGCGCTTCAATATCCGCCGCGATTTCCTCAGGTTTGGTCGCGGAGCCATAACGCTGCACCACTTCGCCCTGGCCGTTAACCAGAAATTTGGTGAAATTCCATTTGATCATTTCCGTTCCCAAAATCCCCGGTGCGGCGCTTTTCAATGCGACATACAGTGGGTGTGCATTGGCACCGTTGACGTCGATTTTGCTGAACAGCGGAAAGGTGACCCCGTAATTCAAATCGCAAAACTGGCGAATCGCCGCCTCATCACCCGGCTCCTGTCCACCGAATTGATTGCAGGGAAATCCCAGCACCTGCAAACCGCGATCCTTGTAACGCTGCCAGAGCTCCTCCAGTCCTTTGTATTGCGGCGTAAAACCGCAGGCACTGGCGACATTGACGATTAAATATGCTTTGGCGGGAAACTCCGCGAGCGTAACGGGACGATGGTCGATGGTAGTGAGAGGAATGTGTAACAGATCGGCAGCCATAGATTTTCTCCAGTGGGAAGCTGGGGATTCTATACGCAATCAGTGGAAATTTCGGCCAAAAAAAAGCCGGGGTTTCAACCCCGGCGAAGGTCCAAGTCAACCTATGGAACTGGGGAAATTCTCAAAACTTGTAGCTGCCAATACCGCGCAGAACGATCTCCCCACTCTCCTGCTGATAGGCCTGCTGATAGGCGTGCTTAAGGGGGATCAGGTCATAAGCGAATTCAGTGGCGAAATAGGCATCGCACAGATCGTTCACCATAGGGACAAACACAGTCGCGGACTGGACCGGATGACTCTCCATAAACGCACTGGACACCTGCAGATCAAAATGCTGCTCGTTGCAACCTGAATAACCCAGGGTGACGAACAGGCGGTCACCGTCAAAGTGCACCTTATCCACTTTCACCTCTTTCTCCACCGCAGGTAGCTTGTCCACGATGGTCACCGGCGGCTCGGCAAAGGCGATTGTGCCTTCCAGCTTGCCGCAATCATCATCCAGCACTACCGCAGCGCGGGCGAGTGACGCTTCACAACCGTTACCGAAGGTTTGATAGGCGTGGGTTGGGCAGGGCTGGGTGATACAGGCGATACCGGCTGGGGCTTTGCCGCAGACAGGATCGTGTACCGCTGGGCAGGCGCCTTCGAATTGCGTTACTGGAGTGCCTTCCAATTTGCCGCATTCACCTTCCTGCACGATACGAGCCTTGGCCGCGCGCGCCATACAGGGATTGCCAAAGGTTTTATGCTGCATGACCGGACACGGCAATGTGGTGCAAGGCTCAGTGGAGGTTTCCGCCGCGCACACCGGGTTGTATTCCTTGGTGCAGGCTACGGGCTCATCATCGTCCGGTTTTTGTTCGTAATAGGGCTGCCCTTCCAGCTCGCCGCATTCGCCTTTGGAGAGAAAGCGCGCTTTGGCTGCGTCGGACTCACACTGATTGCCGAAGGTTTTGTGAACGCCAATCGGACATGGCGTGGTGACGCACTGGATGTTTTGCAGCTCCACGGAACAGACGGGCTCATAGACAGTGGTGCAGGCAACACCGTCATCTGGAAGGATTACCGGCTTGGGATCTTGTTTACCGTCAAGATGTGCTGAACTTTCAGCCGTGGAGTTATCGCCGCCGCAGGCGACCAGCGCCGCGCACAGCAGCGCCAGAGTGAATGTGTGTATTGCTCTTATCATTGTTATGCCCTCCCTTTGGTTTAGGTGAGGCCTATAGTAAAGGCGAGGGCATTGTTGTCCTGTGAAGAAATGTAATCCGCAATATCAATGAATGTGATCAATAAACGTCGCGCAAATAGCGTTTTGCCATATTCAGCTTACGCACGTAATTGACCACTTCCACTTCGTTGAATTTTCCATAGTCGCGAATAATATCCCGCAGGGCTTGATCCACGTCTTTGGCCATGCGACTTGCGTCGCCGCACACGCAGAAATAAGCACCCTCTTCCAGCCATTGCCAAATTTTTTCGCCCTGCTCGCGCATGCGGTCCTGCACATAAATTTTGCGGCTTTGATCACGAGAAAAAGCCAGACTCAATTCCGTCACCAAGCCATCCCGCTGCCAGCGGTGAATATCTTCCTGATAATAAAAATCCGTGGCGGCGTGTTGCTCACCGAAAAACAGCCAGTTTTTTCCTGTGTGACCGCAGATCTCGCGCTCCTGCAAAAAGCCGCGAAAAGGCGCGATGCCCGTACCGGGCCCGACCATGATTAAAGGTGCGCTGCCATCCTCAGGAACGCGAAAATGTTTGCTCGGCTGCACAAAAATTGACGCACTTTCGCTGCGATCGGCAAGAAACGTCGAGCACACGCCTTTGCGAGTTTTTTTGCCGTCGCTGTAGCGGGTGTAACGCACCGCAGAAACGGTGAGATGTACCTCGTGTGGAAATAATTTTCCGCTGGAGGCGATGGAATAGAGACGCGGCTGCAGTGGTTTCAGCAAGGGCAGCAGTTCTTCCACCGCACAGCGAATCGGGAACTCGTGAAGAATGTCCACCAACTGGCGGCCATAGAGCCAATCCTGCAATTCGGCTTTGTGCTCCGCGCTCAGCAGCGCTTTTAATTCCGCACTGCCAGAGCGCTCGGCAATGAATTGGATTGCCTCGGAACTCGGGCGGCAGATCTCGAAATTTTCCAGTAATGCTTGCTCGATGGGTTTTTCCCGGTTGTCCACGAGCACCGGGGTTGCCGCATTGAAATTCAGCGCCTGTTGCAGTTCGAACACATAGTCAGGGCAATTTTTTGGCCACACGCCGAGAGCGTCGCCCGCGTTGTAGGTGATGGCGGAATCCGCCAGATCAAAACCGAACAAGCGCACATCCTTGCCAGAACCTCCGCCGCTCAATTTACGGTTGATGGTCAGCGTGGCTGTGTAGGGATTCGTTTTGGTGTAGGTGGGTGCATCCGCGGCGGGTTTCGCTGGTACCGCAACCCCCGCAGACGCTGCGGAGTTGGCAGCGCTCGGCAATTTTTCCAGCAGGCGGGTAAACCACTGCTGCGCAGGTTGCGCGTAATCGGTGTCGCAATCAACTCGCTCCAACAGCGGACGCGCACCCAAGGCTTGGAGGCGGGCAAAGAGTTTTTTGCCGTGACCGCAGAACTGGTCGTAACTGGAATCGCCGAGTGCCAACACGCCGAATTCCAGCTGCGCCAGCGACACGCCGTCATCCTGCAGCTGCGCCCAAAAATCGCCGCCATTGTCCGGCGCATCGCCGTCGCCAAAGGTGCTTGTAACAAACAGAGCACGCTGATCCTGCGCCAGTTTGCTGACCGCATAGTCGTTCATCGATTGCAGATTGACTGACCAGCCACTCTCGCGCAGCCGGCTGGCGAAGGTTTCCGCCAGGGCTTCTGCATTGCCGGTTTGCGATGCCCACAGCAGAGTGATGCGCGGCTTGTCGGCGATGGACTCCACCCCCAAAGGCAACACCCGGCTGAACAGGCCAGCGAGCAGGCCGTTGATCCAAAGCCGATGCTCCGGCGCCACCGGAGCATCGGCAGGAAGCGCCGGCACGGCATTGATAGCCCCGGCGGCCATCTCCAACCCGCTGATAAAACCGCTGAGATAGGTACTCTCCGCAGGAGCAAAAGCAGGCGTTTGCATGGTGTTGACGCCCACAACTTCACCGAACTGGCGGATCAAACCGCGGCTGACGGTTTCCGCTAGAGGCGCGAAGGCCAGCGCTGTCCGCTCCAGGGTTGGTTCCGGTTCGAGCTGCGCCGGCTCGCCAAACCAGGGGGAATCGCTGGCGATCAGCTCGATGCGTTCCAGCGCTACCGCGCACACCTTTAATTCAGGCTGCTGCGAAATCGGGTCGACGCGGTCGCTGGTGACGGCATTAACGGCGAGGTTTTCGCCATAGAGATCATTCCAATGAAAAGGCGCGAAACAAGAGCCAGGCAGCACCCGGTCGCTCACCAATGCGGGAAGGACAGCTTCGCCACGGCGGGAGCGCAGCCTGACCGGGTCGCGATTGCGAATGCCCAGCTCCGCCGCATCCTCGGGGTGCACTTCCACAAAGGGGCCGGGGTTGAGTTTGTTCAGGGTGGCAATCTTTCCGGTTTTGGTAAGCGTGTGCCACTGGTGCTGCAGCCGACCGGTGTTCAAGGTGAAAGGAAACTGCACGTCCGGCATTTCCTCCGGGTCCACATGGGGACGAGGGTGGAAACGCGCGCGGCCGGAATCCGTGGCGAACACCAACTCGGGCTGACTGCCATCGGCAAGAATTTTCAGCGGCTGGCTGATGCCCGTATTGCGGTAACGAATGGGATTGCGGTCGGACTGCTCGGCACTGGCGCAGGGCCATTGCACTGGAGTTTCGCGCAGCCGCGCATAACTGACGCCGCGCAGATCGTAGCCCGTCTTGGGGTTGTAGGCGCGTTTGATCTCCTCAAACACTTCTTCCGCCGAGGTGTAGTTGAATCCTTCAACAAAGCCCATGGCCCGCGCCACTCGCGCGACGATTTCCCAATCCGCCAAGGCCTCGCCCGGCGGCGGCACAGCAGGCTGCATCAGGGTGATATTGCGTTCGGAGTTGATCATCACCCCTTCCGCCTCCGCCCACAGCGCCCCCGGCAGGAGGATATCAGCGTAGCGATTGGTTTCCGTATCGATAAACGCGTCCTGGGCGATCACCACCTCCGCCGCGCGCAAGCCGTCGATCACGATTTTGCGATTGGGCACGGTGGCAACGGGATTGGTGCAGATAATCCAGCAGGCCTTGATCTCGCCATCCGCCATGCGCTGGAACATGTCCACGGTGCCCTTGCCCAAACGGGTGCTGATACGGCCTTCTGGCACGCCCCACAGGTTCTCGACAAACCGCCGTTCCTCCTCCACCAGCAGAGAGCGCTGGCCGGGCAGTCCGGGGCCCATATAGCCCATCTCCCGTCCGCCCATGGCATTGGGTTGACCGGTCAGGGAAAAGGGACCGCTGCCGGGGCGACAGATCTGCCCAGTTGCCAGATGCAGGTTGCAGATGGCGTTGGTATTCCAGGTGCCGTGGGAGCTCTGGTTCAGCCCCATGGTCCAGCAGGTCATAAAGTTGGGCGCCTCACCCAGCCACTGGGCGGCGCGCTCGATATCCGCCACGGCAAGGCCAGTAATCGCGCTGACGTGCTCGGGCGTATAGTCCGCGAGGAAATCCGGCATGGCGCCCCAGCCTTCTGTATAGCGCTCGATAAAAGCGGCGTCGGTTTTGCCCTGGCGATGAAGCAGATACAAGAGCCCGTTAAGTAGCGCCAAATCCGTGCCGGGTTTGATCTGCAGGAACAGATGGGCTTTGTCGGCGGTGGCGGTTTTGCGCGGATCCACCACGATAAGGCGGCCGCCGGCTTTGACTCTGTCCATCATGCGCAGATACAGAATCGGGTGGCAGTCCGCCATATTGGCGCCGATCACGAAAAACAGATCGGCCTTATCAAAATCCTGATAGGAGCCCGGCGGTGCGTCCGAGCCGAGGGACAGCTTATAACCTGCACCCGCACTCGCCATGCACAGGCGGGAATTGGATTCGATATTGTTGGTGCCGATAAATCCTTTGGCCAGCTTGTTAACCAAGTACTGGGATTCCATGGACATCTGGCCGGATACGTAGAACGCCAGAGCGTCCGGGCCGTCACGGTCAAGAATGGCTTTTAGGCGTTCGGCGGTGGCGGCGATGGCGCGGTCAATCGGTGTGCGCACCGGATCGCGGTCGCGGTGGTCGCGCACAAAGGCGGCGTCCATCCGGCCGGGGTGGGTAAGCGCCTGGGCGCTGGTGGAACCTTTAGTGCAGAGCCGGCCGAAATTGCTTGGGTGGTTTTTATCGCCGCTGACCTTAAGTAGTTTTTCGCCGTCGGTTTCGAGGACGAGCCCACAGCCGACACCGCAATAGGGGCAAACGCTGGTGAGACTGCGAGGGGTATCAGGCATAGAAACAGCTGCTGTCACATCGGGAAAACCAGGCCTCAGCAAGCCCTATGCCACTGGCCCGCAAACACTGTGAGTCATGCCCAAAACCATCTATAACTAGTTGTTTTTATTGTTTTTTTCAATAAAAAACAGAGAGAATGAGGCTTTTTTCGAGGCAAAAAGCAGGTTATTTACCTAAAGAAAAACGCCTTAATGGTGCAATCACAAATAGCTACGCAACATTAAGAGGCAAAAACTATTTTTATTGATCTGATGACGATCTATATCAGGGCGAAAACGCACCTCAACAACGCACTACGCCTGTCGATAGATCATCTTCCCCGCTGCGTCGCAGCGAAAAACTATTCTTAACCCCCTCGAGCTGTTAGGCTTTTCGCGCGTTTTAAACCGCCGGCGGAATAAGCGGTACATCACCGCAAAACCATCAGCCGCTGCGTTTAATCCCTTCATCGACTGCAAGGAGTCACTTATGCGCAACTCTTTATTCCACCGCAACACGCTCTCCACTATCGGCAAGGTTATCGCCCTCGCACTGCCGCTCTATGCCACCGCAGGACATGCAGAAAGCGGCCTCTATCTTGGCGGATCCTT
>JBQGED010000229.1:0-5304 GCA_052039425.1 Sphingobacterium griseoflavum
AATATGCGCTGTCTTTCACCATGGACAAGCGCGCCTCTTCATCGCAACTCGCCGCGCGCTGTTATGGTTTTACCATTGCAGATCGGCATTTTTTGCTAGATGAGGGCCAAGCGGCGGAATTAATTAGCCAGCCGCTTTTCACTCCCATGCCCAACAGTCCCGAGCACTGTCTCGGCCTGGCCAATATTCGCGGCAATATAGTCCCTTATTACAGCATCCGCGCTTTAATTCAAACTACTCCGGGAATACAAACCACGCCCGAGCAAACGCACGAGTCCCATCGCTATGCGCTGCTGTTGGGCGATGTGATTAATGGTGTACTGCTGGCGATCGATGCCAAACCGGTGGCGGTACCGCGCGATGCCTTGATGCAAAATTCGCAATCTCTTTCTAATCTTGGAGAAATCCCAGCGACAGTCGTCCGTGATCAATTCTCTGCGCATGAGCGCCATTGGTTGATGCTGGACTGTGGGAAGCTCGTGCAGTTTCTCACGTCTGTCGAAGGAATTCGGGACTGATATAGTCGCCGCGTCTTTGCTGACAGGCGCTCATCACATCGTTATTGGATTTTTTGGCTTTGGCCTGCTGACAGGAATAAAACATGATCATTTCAACCAACCTCCGCATATCGCAAAAAATCATGTTGCTGGTGGCGGGTTTGGCCTTCGGGTTTGTCGCAATCGGTATCGCCTATTTTGTGCAGATGTCCACTGAGCAAAGCATCCGTGAACAAAGTGCTGAGCTCTCCCGACACGAATCGGCCCTCACCGCCGCTCGTATCGATGTGGCCGAACTCAACCGTCTGCTGGTGGAATTTGTGGCATCGCGCAGCGATCAATCACTGGAGCGGAAGGATCAGCTGACGGCGGATCTGCAGCAGAAATTGCTCGACTTGAAAGCCGACGGCACGCGCATCGGCATTTCCGGTGATCTTCGCGAAATTGAATCTCTGCTGCAAAATTACGACAAGGCTTATCAGGATATAACGGCGCAGCTGGTGACTCTGGGCAGCCAAACCGAGGGTGGATTACGCCAGGAGTTGCGGGCTGCGGCGCAAAGCCTGGAAGATGCCTTACGCAATGTCGGCAATATGCCCTTGTTTGGCGAATATTTGCGCATGCGCCAGGCGGAAGCGGAATTTGTTACCAATCTGAACCAAAATTCCCTCGCACAAATTGATCGCTACTCGTCAGCCTTTCTTTCCGAACTCGCCGCATCGAATTTGTCGGATGCACAAAAAACTCAGATAAAAACTGCGTTGGATGACTATTCCACGAAACTGGATCAGGTATCGACGGTCGGCGTCCAAATCGCCGCGTTGCAGCGTCAGTTGCGCGATATGGGTGGCCAGCTCACCGCCAGTATGACCAGCGCCAGCCAACACCTTCGTGAATACGCGGGCAAAGCTGCAGCAGAAAACGCCTATAAATCCCAGGTTTCCATGGTGACCTTCGTCGGTTTGGGGTTTGCGGTGGTGATGTCGGTGGCGGTCGGAGTGTTTTTCATTTACAAAAGTATCGTATTCCCCATGGCGCACATCCAGAACGTGATTCGTCGCATCAACAGGGGCAACCTGAAAGCGCGGGTGCGCCTACCGCAAAAAGACGAATTGGGTGATCTGGGGCGGGCCTTCAATATTCTGCTCGACGAAAGAATTCGCACCTTGGAAGAGCAATCGCTGGAAAACGAGCAGCTGAACAACTCGATTATTTCGTTGATCCGCGCCCTCGGCGCCATTGCCCAAAAAAACCTCACCATCAAAGTGCCCGTTTCCGCAGACATCACCGGCACTATTTCCGACGCAGTAAACCTGCTCACCACCGAAACGGCCAAGACGTTGGCGCAGGTGAAAGATATTTCCGAGCAGGTCAACGCCATTTCCGATCTTTTGCAGCGCCAGTCCAGTGCGGTGGTGCGAGTTGCGGAAGACGAGCGCAAACAGGTTATTGCCACCAGTAAGGCGCTGGATATGTCGGCGCGCGCGATGAACGAGATCGCCAGCCGCGCGGGAACCGCTGACAACATCGCTTCGAAAACCATCGCGGATACTCAGCAGGCGCGCGACGCGGTAATGCGCACTGTGCGGGGCATTCAAACCATTCGCGAAACTATTTCGGAAACGGAAAAACGAATCAAGCGTTTGGGCGATCGCTCCCAGGAAATCTCGGGTATTGTTAACCTGATTAACACCATTGCGGAGCGCACACATATTCTCGCCTTGAACGCGAGTATGCACGCAGCGTCGGCTGGTGAAGCCGGTAAAGGTTTTGCGGTGGTTGCGGACGAGGTTCAGCGCTTGGCGGAAAACGCCCGTGAAGCCACTGCGGAAATTGCCTCCATGGTGAACAACATCCGCGTGGAAACCTCGGATACGGTGAACATCATGAACAAATTGATTACCGAAGTGGCGGAGGGCACCCGTCTGGGTGAACAGGCTGAGAAGCGCATGGAGGTAACGGAAGATGCGACCCGTCAATTGGTGGAAACCGTGCAAGTGATCTCCCACAGCTCCGTGCAGCAGGCGCAGATTTCCAACAAAATCCGCGATAGAGCTAACCTCATTCGCCACTTTACGGAAAAAACCGGGGGCGAACTGGTGCAGCAAAAACGTCACACCGATAGCCTCAAACATTTCGCCGAAGTGTTATTGGAGCGGGTGAACGTCTTTATCCTGCCGGAAAATCTTACCGCGCCGGTTCTGCAGGATGTCGCCGCGTTGGACGACTCTGCCGAAGTCGTATCGAAAGCGGGTTAACTTTTTTGAGAAATCCACAGGCCGAGGGCGAGAATTCGTGACAATTTCTGCACAACAACAAGAGCTTGTCGATTTGTTGCGCAATGAACTCGCGGAAATTATCAGCGGCGATTTTTCGCCTTTGGCCGGTGACGATAGCCTCGCCAGAATTCAATGCCTCGAAGAGGCGGAAGTCCTGGCGGAAAATATTGGCAACGCTGCGCGTCTTGTCGGTCTTAGCGGTGTTGCATCGTCTTGTGAAAAATTGATTGCCAATTTTCAAGCGATGGTGACGGCAGTCGAAAAGCCGGCGCTGGTGCTGCAACAATTGGTGCAGTCCTGGGGTGTGATGCTGCTCGGATATTTGCAGTACATCGGCGATGAACGTAACGAACAAAAAGCCGCGGAAGCCTTGTTGCAATACTTGGCAGATCCGGCTTGGCCCAAGCCGCTGAACGAGGCAGGTGCTGCGACCCTGGCAGAGCAATTTCAGCACACCGAAATCCTGTTGGACGAAACTGCGCCGCTCTATCCCGCCGAGGTGACGGCGGCTATGACGTCTCTCGCGGTAGGCGAGGACATCAATCCGGAATTGCTACGCGGCCTTCTGGTAGAACTGCCGAATCAGGTCAGCGCTTTTGAACGCGCGGTAGAGCAGTACCTGATCATGGAGGACGATGTGCAATTGCGCATCGCCCAACGTATCGCCCACACACTCAAAGGCGCCGCCAACGTAGTGGGTATTCAGGGCATCGCCAATCTCACCCACTTCCTCGAAGACCTGTTGGAGCTGTCCGCGAAACAAACCAAAAAGGAACCACGCCTGGGCTTTCTGTTACAGGACGCGGCGGATTGTCTTTCGGCAATTTCGGAATTTCTGGTGGGTGTTGGACCGAAACCATCCGATCTGCCCCAAGTGATGGAGTCGGTACTGGAACTGCTGCGCGATAGCGTCGGTGAGCGCGAGAGCGATATGCCCCCTACGCGCAGCAATGTGGTGCCGTTTGCCCGTCACGAGCGAGCTGATGTTTTCGATGAGCCCGGGATTGAGCATGCGGAGGAGGCGATATTTGACCAGCTCCTTTCGGCTGCTCCATCAGTAGATTGCGCCATCTCAGTGGAATCCACGGCGCCGGATAACCAAGTTGCAGCGCGGATGGGGGATGCCGTTAAGTCTGAGGACATTCCGCTGCTGGAGGATATCTATCATCGGCCGGTAATCCCCGTAAGTGACGTCAGAGCGGAGGTGTCGCAACCGGCAGCTCAATTTGTCGAACCAAAACCGACACCCCAGCCCGAGCCTCCGGCAGATGCGCAGGAAACCTTCGATACCACGCTGAATATCAGCGAATCTCAGGCGCAGGAATTATTGCGTTTGAGCGGTGAAAGCCAGATTGGCAACACTCAGATTCTTAGCCGTCTGGATGTGATCAACAGCGGTGTGCGTGCCGCTGAGTCCTATCACTCGCAACTGCGCCAACTCGCCCAGGATCTCGAACGCTTGCTGGAGTTGCAAACCGCCATGGCGTCCGCCGCTGGCGGCGTGCGCGAAGAGGAAATGGACCCCCTGGAGCTGGAGCGCTACAACGAGCTCAACAGTTTTGCTAGTCAGTTGCACGAAGTGACCACGGACGCCCACGAGGCGTTTATCGACCTGGAAGGTGAAGTCAAATCCCTGAAAAACCTGGTGCTCAACCAGCGCCAGCTCGGTTTTGAATCCCAGGAATTGCTGCTCAGCATCCGCATGTTGCCGGTGAGTGTCTTCAGCAGCCGCTTTCAGCGCTGCGTACGCCAGGCGGCGCGTCTTACGGGCAAATCGGCGACTTTGGACATCAAGGGCGAAGAGGTGCTCGCCGACAGTCGCGTGCTGACTACGCTGGTGGACCCGATTATGCACCTGCTGCGCAATGCCGTTGACCACGGCCTGGAGAACAGTGGGGAAGAGCGCACGGCGGCGGGCAAGCCGCCGGCGGGGCGCATCACACTTGAGTTCTCCCGTGCCGGCGATACGGTGGTGGTGCAATGCCGTGATGACGGTCGCGGTATCGACTATGAAGCCATCGCTGAGGCCGCCGTCGAACGCGGCATAGCGCCACGCGGCACGCGGCTGGGCGTCGCCGATTTGAATGCGCTGATTCTCTCCGCGGGGTTTACCACCCGCCGCGAGGTGACCCAGACCTCCGGTCGTGGCGTTGGCCTGGATGTGGTGAACGACCAGATTCGTCTGCTCAAGGGCAATCTATCCATCAACAGCCAGCGCGGGCGCGGCACCACCTTCACCCTGATCGCGCCTATGAGTATTTTGTCCGCCCACACACTGGTGGTGCAGGTGGGTGAGCATCGTGTGAGCGTAATTTCCCGGGCCCTGGAGCAGGTGGTGTACCTGGAATCCGAGCGCCTGGAGAAGCGCGCGGACCGTCTGGTCTATCGTCTCCAGGGCGAAGATGAGCCCATACCGGTTTTCCGGCTGGACGATCTGATTTTTATGAATACCCGCCGCGCCGAACGCCACACTGCGCTGATGGTGCTGCGCAATCGCGACGGTCGCCGCTGCGGCGTACTCGCCGAGA
>JBQGED010000230.1:0-10570 GCA_052039425.1 Sphingobacterium griseoflavum
GGTGACCTGGCAGGGCCGCGACAATCCCAATTCCCGCTACCCCGGCGCCACCACGATTTTTGCCGCCCTCGACAAAGCCACCCGCGCCGCTGGCGGGCGGGCGATTTTGAGTGAAAACGGCGACGTGACCACCAAGGTCGACGCGGCCATAGTGGTCTTTGGCGAAACGCCCTACGCAGAAATGCAGGGCGATATTCAAAACCTGGCCACCCTGGAATTCGAAAAGGACAACAAACAATCGCTGGCCATACTGCGCGCCCTCAAAAACCAGGGCATACCCACGGTTGCGGTGTTTTTGTCCGGCCGCCCCTTATGGGTCAATAAAGAACTGAATGTGGCGGACGCTTTTGTCGCCGCCTGGCAACCGGGCAGCGAGGGCGCGGGCGTGGCGGATGTGTTGCTGCGCGATGCCAACGGCAATATCCAGCATGATTTCAAAGGTAGACTGTCCTTCTCCTGGCCCAAGGATGCGTGCGATGCGGCGGTCAATGTTGGCGATGCTGATTACGAACCGCTCTACCCCTACGGTTACGGCCTCACTTATCAGAGCCAGCCAAGCCGCTGGCAAGCGCTGCCGGAAAGCACCTCCGACTGGCCCTATGGCTGTCGCCTCGGCAATGCCCTGCCGCCCGCGGAAACGATCGCGTTCTCCGCCGAGGAAGGCTGGCGGTTTTATCTGGAAAAACTCACTTTGGATAAGCGCGTAGTGAAAGCCGGAGGCACCAGCGGTTTCGGCTCCGTCAGCGCGCGCCTGGAGCAGAGTCGTGGCACGGGTGCGGAAGTGCGCTGGGACGGCAGCCTCAACAGCCGCCTGATATTGCGCAACGGTCGCCAACAATTTGATCTCCTGTCGGCCTACGCACACAAAGGTGCGCTGGTATTCGATATCCGCATCAACAGAAAACCTTCCCAAAAAGTGGAGGCGGTGCTGTACAGTGGGCCGCTCGGCGGTTCGACCGTTGATATCAGCGCGGCACTCCAGAATCTGCCGCTGGATCAATGGCAGGAAATCAGCGTGGATCTGCAATGCTTTGCGAATGACCGCGCCGATTTCAGCAAAGTGGACGGACCTTTTGGTTTGCAGACCGCTGGGAGTTTCGCCGCCAGCATCGCCAATATCCGATATGCGCCTGAGCGCGCCAAATCAGCGACTCTGCGCTGCGCGGCCCAATAATCATCAACAAAAAAATTTTGGAGACTTATGACCACCGATCTGTTTATTCGCTATTTTCATTTCCTCGGCATTTTTGCCATGTTTGCCCTGCTTACCGTGCAGCATATGCTGCTCAAAGGACAGGTAGCGGCCGGGGGCATGAAAAAAATCGCCGGTATTGATGCCGCCTACGGTGCCTCCGCTTTGGTAGTGCTGCTGTGCGGTCTCGGCCTGTGGCTTTGGGTTGGCAAACCCGCCGGCTTTTACAGCCACAACTGGGTGTTTCACACCAAAGTCACCCTGTTCGTGTTAATCGGCATACTGTCGATTATTCCCACCATGTTTATTTTGAAAAACCGCAAAAAAGCCACTGCGGTGGACGTACCCAAATACATTGTGATGCTAATACGCGTCGAGCTCTTGCTCCTTTGCATCATCCCTCTGCTCGCCGTGTTGATGGCGAACGGTGTGGGGTATATCCGCTAAATCGCTAAATCAACAAAGAAATAAGAAAGGCGCCTATACCGGCGCCTTCTTTTTATCAGTAATACGTCAGTTCCCGCGTTTTCCCCCAAAAAACTCTGTAGGCGTAAATCGTATAAAAAACGATTGCCGGCAACACGATCAAGGCTCCCACCAAAATAAACCACAAGGATTCGCTGGCGCTCGCCGCTTCCCAAATCGTCATCTGCCCCGGCACTACATAAGGGAAAAAGCTGTAACCCAATGCAGCGAAGGACAGAATAAAAATCACCAGCGCACCGACGAAAGGAATCCAGCAGCCGAAATCATCCGCGAAGGGAAATTGCGCGAGATAACGATCCACCACCAATACCGCCAGAAAAACCAGCAGCGGAATAATCAACAACAGCAATGCAAACGGGCTGCCGAACCATTTTTCAAAAACATTCGCGCTGGTGAGTGGATTGACCAGGGACACCGCAAACAGCCCCAGAGTCGTCAGCCACAGACAAATGCGCGCCCAGCGCGCCGCGCGCATCTGCATGTCACCGTCGGTTTTCATCACCAGCCAACTGGCGCCGATAAAACAATACCCAGCAGTTACACAAACGCCACTGAGCAAGGCGAAAGCGTGCGCAATAAGGCTTTTCTCAAAGCCCATGACAAATAAGCCGAGCATATAACCCTGCGACAGAGTCGCTAATATGGAACCACCTTTAAACGCCCGGTCCCATAAACGTTTATCGTGGGACGGTGACTTCGCGCGAAAATCAAAAGCGACGCCGCGCAAAATCAAACCGCCCAACATAAATGTCACCGGCAGATATAAATGAAAAAGAATATGACTGTGAGCACTGGGAAATGCGATCAACAATAAACCCACACCGAGAACCAACCAGGTTTCGTTGGCATCCCAAAATGGGCCGATGGAGGCAATCATCATGTCGCGCTGGGATTCCGAGTCCTTCGGCAGCAAAATACCCACGCCCAGGTCGTAGCCGTCCAGTACTGCATACATCAAAATTGCCAGCCCCATCAGCCCGACAAAAATCACGGGCAACCAATAAGCTTCACCAGTGAGCATCATGGCGCGACTCCTGTTTTTTCAGCGTTGTGCAAAGAATTGCCCTGCTGTGTCAGCGGATTGTGGCGCTCCTGCAAGGTGACGATATCTTCCGGCCGATCCACCAAAACCGACTTGCGCGCCATAACAAATAAGGTGCGGATATAAGCCGTTAAAAGCGCGGCATAGAGGGTCAGATAAATCGTCAACGACATGGCGACATTTTCCGGTGGTACCGAAGTGACGGCATCATGGGTTTTCAACAGACCCGACACCAGATAGGGCTGACGACCGATTTCCGTGACATACCAACCTGCCAACACGGCGATCCAGCCGGAAAAACTCATTGCCACCAGCGTACGCAGCGCCCAGGTCGGCAGCGTTTGTTTTTTCCACAATATCCAGCTGAAGGACCACGCCACCAGCCACATCAACATGCCCATGCCAACCATTAAACGAAAACTGAAAAATACCGGTGCGACAGGAGGATGCTCGGCAAATTCGTTGAGGCCTTTTACCTCCCCTCGCCAGTCGTGGGTCAAAATAAAACTGGCAGCACCGGGAATTTCCAACGCAAAACGGTTGGCGCGATCAATTTCGTTGGGCAAGGCAAACACCGTAAAGGGCGCCCCTTCGGTGGTTTCCCAGATGGCTTCCATGGCGGCAATTTTAGCCGGTTGGTGTTTGAGCGTATTAAGTCCGTGCATATCGCCTATCAGCACTTGTAATGGAATCAACACCGCTGCCGCATAAAGACCGGCTTTCAGGGCGAGACGGGGCGCGGGTTTATGGTCGCCTTTCAACAAACGGTAGGCGGAAATTCCCGCAATCAAAAATGCCGCTGTTAAGCCCGAAGCCAACAACATATGCGTTACGCGATATGGCATAGAAGGATTAAAAATGATTTGCCACCAGCTCAGTGGGAATGCCACGCCGTCGCGCATTTCAAAACCCGCTGGCGTCTGCATCCAGGAATTCAGAGCCAAAATCCAGAACGCCGACAAGCTGGTACCAAACGCAACTAAAAATGTTGCCAGGGTATGCACACGCGGCGAAACCCGGTTGATACCGAACAACATAATTCCGAGAAATGTTGCTTCCAGAAAAAACGCGGTCAGCACTTCGTAACCCAGCAATGGCCCGGCAATATTGCCGACGGTTTCCATATATCCGGGCCAGTTGGTGCCGAATTGAAATGACATGGTGATGCCGCTGACGACGCCGAGAGCGAAGCTCAGCGCAAAAATTTTTACCCAGAAGCGGTAACAGCGCATCCAGACTTCGTCATTAGTGCGGTTGTATTGCACGCGGAAATAAAACAAAAACCAGCACAGGGCGATGGTAATGGTGGGAAATAAAATGTGGAAACTGATATTCGCGGCGAATTGGATGCGCGACAGCAGAAAGGTATCAAACATCGATCAGACCTCTTTGAAAGTGCAATCCCTTTGCAAAAAATTAGCCGAACTACGCTATTTGCAGCGGTTGAATGACAGCTCAGCTCTTGCCCAATAATTTGTCCTTGATATCCAGCACTTTGCCTAAGTTGTTGCCTAACTTGAGCAAGCGCTGCAAACGTGCCGAATCTAAGCGCTGAATTTCCGTGGTCCATTTCGTCAGCATTTCGATAAGGTCGTGCATTTCCCGCATGCGCTGCTGCGCGTATTTTTCCTCTGCGCCGACAGGTTTGGTCATCAATAAATCCCGCAGCGTAGACAAGGTGGGGTCGATCTCGCGTTTGCGCCGCTGCTCCATCAAGGTTTTGGCGATATCCCAGATTTCCGCCGGCGCGGAATAATATTCTTTGCGATCACCCGGAATATGCTGCAACTTCACCAGCTCCCAGGACTGTAATTCTTTCAAGCCCATGCTCACATTCGAGCGGGAAAATCCGAGACTCTCAGCAATCTGATCTGCCGTCAGCGGGTCCGGGCTGAGCACTAGCAACGCGTACATCTGCCCGACGGTACGGTTGATACCCCAGCGGCTTCCCATCTCGCCGAAATGCATTACGCAGGCTTGGATCATCGGACTCATTTTTGGTTTCCTGTAATTTCAGAAATTACTGAAACTACAGGAAACCCTACCGGAACGTCAAGGCGAGAACTGCTTTGCGCTGGATGAGAACAATAAATGAAAACTGTTCTCGCTTTTGTTATCTTTGCGACCACTTTAATTACGGGACGAACCATGCCATGAAAAAGCCAGTGATCCAACTCCTTCCTCAATTCAACACCTCCGCTTTACTTCCCAAACCTTTGCCGCTGGCAATGGCACTCGCCCTGCTAGGCAGCGCCCATGCCGCGCAGGCTGCGGATTCCACAGAACCCAAAGTCATGCAGAAGGTGGTAGTGGTTGGCACCGACGAGGGTGATGCGGAGCGTCAGCCTGGCGCTGTGTCTTTTATTACTGAAGACGACCTGGCGCTACGGCAGCCGCGCTCCACCGAGGAAGCCCTCCGCTCGGTTCCCGGCGTCACTGTGAAGCCCGAGGAGGAGAGCGCCATTGTCGCCAACATAGGTGTGCGCGGTCTGAGTTCCGCCGATTATAAAACCCTGATTCTGGAAGATGGTGTGCCCATCGCCCCTGGCCTCTTCGTCGGCAACGGCCGCTACTACAACCCGCGCGTGCAACGCATGGCGAGCATCGAAGTGCTCAAAGGTGCGGCGTCTCTGCGCTACGGCCCCAGCACCATCGGCGGTGTCATCAACTACATCACCAAGGATCCGGAAGACGGCGCAGCGCTCAGTTTGCGCACCGGCTCCTTCAACACCCACGAGGCGTCACTTGAAGTCGGTGGAAGCAGTCCTTCACAAGAAGCCAAATTCGGCGTGGTGGTCACCCATGTGCAGAGCGACGGCTTTATGGACAAAGGCTATGAAATGACAGATGTCATGATCAAAGCCGGCATGGCAGTGGGCGAAAATCAGTGGGTCAGCGTGAAATACACCGATTATAAAAACGACGCCAACATCTCTTATCGCGGACTGTTTTTGCAGGCTTATCGCGACGGCGCGAACTACAATCCCGCGCCGGACGACTACTTCCTTACCGGCCGCCGTTCAGTCGATGTGAACCACGAGTGGCAAATCAGCGAAACCGCGAAACTCAAAACGCTGATTTTCGGCAGTGAGACCTACCGGGATTATTGGCGTTATGCCACCGACAATAATGCGTCAGTCGCAGCCGGACGCTGGGTCTACACCGACAACCTCAATGGCAACAACCGCAGTTTCGACCGCATCGGCGTGGACAGCCGCTTGAATCTGCAACATCAACTGTTCGGTATTGCCAACGAAAGCGAAGTCGGCGTGCGGATCATGAATGAATCCATGGACGACATGACCATTGCCGCCACCCGCGCCACACCGCGCAGCGGCACCGTCAACAAAGATGTGGTGGACACTGCGGACAGTGTCGCCGTGCATGCGCAAAACCGGTTTTTGCTCACGGACAGTTTCGCCTTTATCGCTGGCGTGCGAGTGGAACATTATGAGCAGGGTCGCAACGATAAACGCGCGACTGGTAACAATCAGGCTGATACCTCCAACACTGAAGTTTTACCCGGATTGGGGCTCACCTATCAGATCAATCCCGGCCTGCAATTATTTTCGAGCATCTATAAGGCCTTTTCTCCAGCACTGAACGGCGACGCGCTCAACGGTCTGCAGGATCAGCGCCTGGATGCCGAGCGCTCCATCAATGTGGAGTTCGGCCTGCGCGGCAGTCAGAATCAGTTTGCTTACGAACTGGCGCTGTTCAACATGAATTTCGACAATCAGATTATTCCCGCCAACTCCAACAGCGACTTCCAAGTCACCAATGGCGGTAAAACCCTACACCGGGGAATCGAAGCCGCGTTCGCCTGGGATATCGGTGCCGGCTTCAGCCTGCAAACCAATGCCACTTATATTCCCGATGCGGAATTTGACGGCGATCGTCTCGACGCCTCCGGCAACGTCACCACACCCTCTGGCAATCGCATCAGCTACGTGCCGGAACTGGTGGCAAACCTGGGCGTGCAATATCAGGTGGGCGGACTGCGCACGGGGCTCAATATTCACCACACCAGTGAGCAGTACACCGATGTGCTCAACACCAAGCCCATCACTGAAACAACGTCTGGATTTTTCACGGGTGAAATCGACAGCTACACCCTGTTAGATCTGAATGCGGTGTATGAAATCAACACCGCGGTCACTTTGTACGGCAGCGTCAAAAATCTTACCGACGAGCGCTATATCGCCAGCCTGCGCCAGGGCATTTATGTAGGCACGGAGCGCAGCTTCGAGGCAGGCGTGAAAGTGAAATTCTGATTCTACTTGCTGGCGGCCTGCGGGCCGCCGATTCCCAACTCTTCGCGTCCGGTTTCTACCCAGCCTTTGGCTCCGCCTGCAAACCTAAACTACAATCAAAACCACGCGTTTTCCTGGAATACACCTGTATGGACAGCATCACCACCCCTATTTTACGCCTCGCACTCATCTTGATAATGAGCGCTTCCTGGGCGTGCGCCTCTGCCCCGCCCACTTCCGGCGAAACCCGATTGCCCGCGGGTGATACCTACGGTTTCCGAATATTGGATAAGGATTTCCGCATGGTTTTGTCCCACAACGGAAGTACGGCTCCCACCGCCGGCGACGCAACAGAGCTGTTTGCTGTCAGGTTCCTCAACAATTCTTTGAAAAATCCAGTCGTAATCCGCTTTGATAATGAAGATTGCGATCAACTGATCAGCTACCGCATAGGGGTGCAACGTAACTCCGGCATGACTTACGACTATTTCGACAATGTGATCAATCTGGATGCCGCTATCGAAATACAAATGACGCAAGACGACGATGGCAAGCAGATTTTGCTGATCAACGGCCGTCGCATCCCCCTGGATATAAAACATTTTTATCGCGATATCGCCGTCGATACGGATGGCGACCATACACTATCGTTTACCGGCCTTAAGCCACGAAAAATCAACAAGGAGCAATAGAAGATGCGCAGTTTTATTTTTGGCGTGCTGCTGATAGTTTCCTGCACCAGTTATGCAGCGACTTTTGAGCAAGGGCTGGCGCATTACCAAGCGGGAGAATTCGCCGAGGCGCGCAAGATCTTTCAACACCTGGCCGAACTCGGCAATGAACGCGCCCAATTTAATATAGGTGTTATGTACCTGCGCGGAGAGGATTTCGCCCAGGATTGGGCCAAAGCCTGGGCATGGATGCAAATCGCCAAGGATAATAAATACGAACACGCCGACGGCGCAATTGCCACTGTCGAAAAGAAAATGCCTCCGCCGGAGCGCGAACTTGCCAACAATTATTTGAAAGAATTGAGAAAGCAATACAGTAGCGCCGAAATCTCCAATCGGTTATTACCGATCTTTGATAGCAAAAATGCTTTTATTTCCTCTGCACGCCCCACCTATGTGCATCAAGCAAAATACCCGTCTGCTATGGGGAAAGCGGGCAAAAGTGGTTTTGTCGACCTTCAATATGTCACCGGCAAAGACGGCACTCCCCGCTACTTCAAGATTGTTTACTCTCCAGATGAAGCGTTCAGCGAAGCCGCCTACGAAGCCCTGCGACATACCAAGTTCCAGCCCGCCAAAACCAGTAGCGGCACCACGTTGGAATTCAGTCGGCGCTTCCGTTTTCTCTTTAAAATGGCCGGCAGCCACCTCAAAGCCGATGAACTGCAGGCTTATATTGATGAAAATAAACAAAAGGCCATGGAAGGTGGCGCGCAGGACAAACTGTTATTTGCGTACAGCATGGACGCAATGCGATCGAACTATGGCGGCATGAAAGGCGCTGACACAATTCGCTGGGAAAATTCCAACGAGTGGTTCGTTAAAGCAGCACAAGATGGTGCAGCTTTAGCCAAATATCAACTCGGTCTCAATACTCTGAGTGGCGACCAATGCGATGTGGACTACCAAAAAAGTTTGTATTGGTTAACAGCAGCAGCGGCAGACAATGTGCTCGATGCGCAGTTCGCCCTGGGTTATGAATTATTGGTCGGCGTGCGCTTTGAACAAAATATCGCAGAAGGCAAAAAACTGCTGACCACCGCTGCCGACAAAGGTCTATCCGAGGCGCAATTGTTGCTGGCATGGCTGCTGGCGACACACTCAGATGAGAGCTTCCGCTCTGCGGATCTGGCGCAGCAGTATTTCGCCAAAGTCGCCAACTCGTTTAATGACCAACGCAGCTACCAGGAAACCGCCACAGCGGTGGCCTTGATGCAGAAAGATTGGAAGCATGCGGAAAAAAGCCTCAAAGCGCTCAGCAAGCTAAACAAAAAATACGACGCGCCGAGGGAGCGGGAATTGGGTTTGGCTGAGGCGGTAAACCAGAAACGAACTTATTTGGAAAGCCTGTGACGCACGCCACAGGCTTTTTATTTACTCGGCCAAATACGCAGCCAAAGTTTGTTTTACAAAAGCGCGAATGTCGTTCGCGCTTTTGCCTTCCACCGCTTCAGCATATTCAAACAGTGGCATAAATAATTCCTGCTCAGCGACTTTATCGCGCAGAGAAAAGGACTTTTTCTGCCGGATGATGGCTTGCCATTCCTCTCTTACAATCTGCCAAAATTCCCCGGTTTTTTGCCAATAGGCATCGCCAGCGGAAAAATCGAAATCGACGATGCGCTGATAGCGGTTAACGCCGAGCTCTTTGGCGAGATAAGGCGTGGCACCGGCGGGTTTACCGTTCTCCGTCAAAGCGAGTTTGTAATTTTCCTCTTCTTGCACCCAACCGTCCGGCAGGATGGTGTGGCGGTTATAGCCTTCGAGGACGTGATAATCACTGCGCACCGTGTGCTCGCGGCGCGGCAGCGGGCGCCAGGTGAGCTGGCTCTGCCAAGTGGAAAAATTCGGTTTGTGCTCCCAGCGGCCGTAGGATTCATAGCGAGGTGAGTCGTCCACTTGATACACCGCCTGCGCCCAGGTGCCTTTTATTTCAGCGCGCGGCAGGGTTTCGCGTTGCCAGCGGTTGTTGCCGGCGTAGGTGAGCAAATCGCGTTTTTCATACTGCCAGTCCTGGCGCCAGTGTTTCATCACCATGGGTCCGTGCACGGCTTCACCCTGCTGGAAAAACATCACCATGATGTGTTGCAGGCTGATGAAATCTTTGCGGTCCTCCACCACATACACATATTCCGTACCCCAGGATTGATAGGGTTTATCCGGCTTGAAGCCGGGAACATAACCGACGGTTTCCAGAAAATCGAACGTCGTGCGATAGGGTCCAGCCATCGCCAGAATGGCGCGGCGGTCGCGTTCGAAGTTGCTCAGTTTGGCGTCCTGCAGCGCCAGCCAGCCCGGGTGCGGCTGCGGGTCAAGAGTGACGGCTGTACCCGTCGAAGTACCACCGCGCGGGACAAAACCGCATTCTTTAATCGTCGGCCAACTGAAGGTATAAAAGCGCGCACCCGCGCAATCCACCTCCGCATCCGTTTTCTTATCCTCGTAGGCAAACGCTTTCCCGCTAAGCAGCAATGCTTTCCCACACAACAACGCGAAGACAAATTGGAGCGCGACAGTGCGATAGCTCATTGGCATTTCCCTCGGCAAAAAATAGCGGTGATTTAAGTTCTGGCATCGAACCGGGTCAAGGCAAAAAAGTTCCGTACGCCTGTTCCGCCTCTATAGCTGCGCCGCTATACTAACTTGTATACAAGTTGATATGCCGAGGCAAAATCGTGAGCAGCAACACTACCGGCTGGACTCTGGCGGAATGGCGCGCCGAAATCCAACGGCACCCCTCCTCTCTGCGCCAACTCCTGCAAACCTTGCGCACCAGCCTCGCCAAACCCGACCCTGCCTGGATTTATGTGGCTTCGGAAGCCGATGTGGATCGCCAACTCGCCGCCCTGGATAAATCCCAGGATCT
>JBQGED010000231.1:0-2317 GCA_052039425.1 Sphingobacterium griseoflavum
CACAACGAGAGTAATGAAGCCGCTGAAGTCGCAAAGGATGAAGGGGATCAAACCGCTGTCAATAGTGAATGGGACAAATTCACGCAGGAAAACTGGAAGAAAAAGCAGATCTACGACTGACCAGGCTCTTGGTCACTCGCCTCTTCCAGTTGCAGCGACGCGGAGTTAACGCAATAGCGAAGCCCGGTCGGGGCGGGGCCGTCAGGAAAAACATGGCCTAAGTGCGCGCCGCAGCGCTCACAGACGATTTCCGTGCGAACCATGCCGTGGCTCAAATCCCTCGCCTCTGCAACCACACCCTGTTTTACCGGCTGGTAGAAGCTCGGCCAACCCGAGCCGGAGTCATATTTGGTGGCGGAGGAAAACAGGGGTTCGCCGCAACAGCGGCATAGGTAAATACCGTCCTTTTTGCAATCCCAATATTCACCAGTAAAAGGCCGTTCAGTGCCTTTACCTCGGCAAATATGGAACTCCTCCGGCGTCAGTTGCTCCCGCCACAGCTCATCGTTTTTTAAAGTGTTATCTGACATAATCGCCCACCTGCTACTCTTGATATTGAGCGCCTTCGCTCCGGCGCCAATAAATCTTCTACTGACACAGCCGATCGAAACCACCATTCACTGGCATGGCCGTCCGGTCCTCAGACAGTAATCTGCATCCATTGATCCAGGCGATTAGAAAGGTAACCACAACACAATGCAATACATCGAAAAATCGAAAAAGCTGGAAGGAGTTTGTTACGACATTCGCGGCCCGGTGCTCGATCATGCAACTCGTCTGGAAGAAGAAGGCCACCGCATTCTCAAGCTCAATATCGGCAACCCCGCACCGTTTGGCTTTGATGCTCCCGACGAAATTATTGCTGATGTCATTCACAATCTGCGCGCAGCGCAAGGTTATACCGCGTCCAAAGGCTTATTCCCCGCGCGCAAAGCGATCATGCATGAGTGTCAGCGCCTGGACATCCCGGGCGTGGAAATCGACGATATTTTTCTCGGCAATGGCGTCAGCGAGCTGATTGTCATGGCCTGCCAAGCCCTGCTGAATAACGGCGACGAGGTATTGGTCCCCTCCCCTGACTACCCTCTATGGACAGCGGCAGTCAATCTCGCCGGCGGCAAGGCCGTCCACTACTTGTGCGACGAACAATCGGATTGGTACCCCGATATCGACGATATCCGCAGTAAAGTCACCAGCAAAACCCGCGCAATCGTGGTTATCAACCCCAACAACCCGACAGGTGCCGTCTATAGCGAGGACTTGCTCGAACAGATCGTGCAGGTTGCCAGGGAAAACCAGTTGGTCATTTTCGCCGACGAAATCTACAGCAAGATTGTCTACGACGGCGCCGAATACATTCCCCTCGGCCGCCTCGCCCAAGATGTACTTTGTGTCAGCTTTAACGGGCTTTCCAAAACCTACCGGCTGGCAGGATTCCGCTCGGGATGGCTGGTGTTCAGTGGGGCGAAACATCTGGCGCGCGAATATATCAAGGGCGTTGAGATGCTCGCGTCCATGCGTCTATGTGCGAACGTGCCAGCCATGTACGCCGTCCAGACCGCGCTGGGCGGCTATCAAAGCATCAATGAACTGATTCTGCCGGGCGGGCGCCTGCTTGAGCAGCGCAACGCCGCTTGGTCCGCTTTGAATTCGATCCCCGGCGTGAGCTGTGTCAAGCCTAAAGGGGCCATCTATATGTTCCCTAAGATTGATCGAAACTATTACAACTTCGCCGATGATCAGCAGCTGATCTTGGATTTTCTTATCCAATACAAGGTTCTGCTGGTACAGGGAACGGCATTTAACTGGCCGCAACCGGACCACGCCCGAATTGTGTTCCTGCCTGTGGTGGACGAGCTGAATCGAGCGGTTGAAAAACTCGGGCAATTTCTCCAACGCTACGTGAAATAGCGAGGCGCGCGTGTCGGATCTGCATATAGACGACTTTTACAGGGACGCCGCCAAGATTCTGGCGACGCTGTACGGGCAGTTCCCGCGCAAGATCACCCTGTACGTGGAGGATATTTGCGGCCCGGATACGCCGGACGAATTCGGTCTTCACAGCCTCCGCCACCAAGCATGTTTTCACACCATGATGTGGTTGGGCAGCAGCGATTATCTGCGGTATGAACAGGCCGTGCGTCAAGAAGCGCTGGATCAGGTCGTACTGAGCCATCGTGGTTTTTTGATATTGGGCTCTGCTTTTCCGGCGCAAGAGAAATCCACCTTGCCACGGGATGGCAGCCTCGCCATCCACCACATTCGGCAAGAGTTGCGCGACGGCACCTCCTACAGCCTTGCGGAGGTTATGCAAAAG
>JBQGED010000232.1:0-23497 GCA_052039425.1 Sphingobacterium griseoflavum
TGAAGGAATCTGCCAGCCTGCTCGGCGAAGACGCCATTGGCGCATTCTGGCTGCTCAATGAGCGCGGCAATGTCTATAACCTGATTTCCATTTATGGCGAAAACACTGCGTCCCAGCTGTTTCCTGCCAGTATTTCCGCGAGATCCCTGATGGCGGCGGATGGTAGCCGCTTGTTGGATTACGGAGTTCAGATAGTGGCGCCGGAAAATCTCGGCTTTGTCGCCCGCGCCAAAGAAAAAATCGACAGCGCTCTGGTCATGGCGATCAAATCGGAAAATCAGCTGGGCGCGTTGATGGTGTTCGGCAATCGCGCTGGCGCCGGCTTGTTCACCGAGCGCGACCAGCAATTGTTTTCCCGCATCGAAACCCACGCGATTTCCGCGGTTTCCAAAGCGCGCATGTTGGAAGCCTTGCGCGAGCAGAATCAGAAACTGGAAGAAATCAGTTACACCGATCAGCTCACCCAGCTGCACAACCGCCGTCACCTCATTAAATACCTGCAGGGTGATATAGCGCTGTGCAAACGCCGCTACCAGGTGGCGGAGGCGCAGGGCCAGTCGCCGACAGATGCCGACCTGCTGTTCCTGCTAGTAGACATAGATCACTTCAAACCGGTCAACGACACCCACGGGCACAACGCCGGCGATATGATCCTGAAAAAATTTGCCGCGGTGATGAAAAAAGTCTTCCGCGAATCCGACCATCTAATCCGCTGGGGCGGTGAAGAATTCCTGATCGTGGTGCGTTTTTTTGATCGCCGCGCCCTCCCCAATTTGGTGGAACGCTTTCGCCGCGAGGTGGAGCAGACGGAATTCGATATCGGCAGCGATATCAAGTTGAATATCACCTGCTCTATCGGTTTTGCCTGTTATCCGTTTTATCAGCACAAGCCGGAAGTCTATACCTGGGAACAGGTAGTGGAGATTGCCGACCACTGTCTGTACGCCGCGAAAAAGACCCGCCGCAACGCTTGGGTAGGGCTGCAGGGCAACAGAGAACAGGCCCCCGTCCCGTCCTTTGAAACGGTGGTCGCTGATATTCCGGGCGCGATTGCCGATCAGAAAATGCAGTTACTTTCCAGTTTCGATCCGGGCCAGCCGCTGAATTGGGAATAAGCTGCGCTCCGCGCTGAACCTCCGCTCACAATCCTGGTCAGCAGCACACTCGTAAAACCTCTCGACATATACAATGCGGTTTGTGCTGCTTTAGGATCGATTTGATGAGTGAACAAAATAAAAAGCATTTTCGCGGTTGGGGCATTCTTGTCGCCGCCGTGTTTATTACCGGCATGGTCGCTCTGGCGGTGGTTAATCTGCCCAAAGGGATTGATATGGACCTCGATAAAATCGGCGCTGGCACGCCCGCGCTGGTATTTGTTTACGACAGCAATCTGTCAGTCAGTGGTATGCAAACCGAGGCAATTAACCGGATTCGCGGCGATTTTGAACGCGTCCATTTTTTGGTGGCGGATATAGGCCGGCCGCAGGCGCAGGCTTGGTTGCAGCAACATCAGGCGCGCCCGGCGGAATTATTTTTCTTTGATGCGCAGGGCGCTTTGCGCCAGCGTCAGCACGCCCCGCTGGCTGCAGAGGAATTAGCGGATGCTATTCGCACTCATCTCGATGCGCCGCAGTAACAGTAGGCTCAGCGAAGCAGCGCAAAAATCGCCAGCGCGATTGCGCCGCTGGTGAGCACCCAGGAAACCACCAGCAGCGTGCGCAGCTTCGCCATGTCACGCTGAATTTTTTCCGCACCGACTTCAATTCCCTGAATGGTTTCCTGCAGTTTTTCCGCGAGCACGTGGATGGACTCGGCATTTTTGGTCGCTGCTGTCTGCAGCTCTTCAATCTGCTGAGCAAGCACGGGGTCCAGTTTGGCTGCCGCCGGCTTTTTGGTGAACGCGGGAATGGCCACAGTCGCAATCTGGGTGACGTGCGGTAACAAAGCTTTGAGGATAGGGACAATAGCGGCCATAGGAATTACTCGTGGTGAATCAGTGACTATGGAGGCTCGCCCATCTGCGGGCGACCTGTCAACAGCTGCGGGATTACCCGACCATGGCGCGGTCTTCCGGTGCGACAAGTTTGAATGAGAGCGGCACATCCTTATGCCGTTACTGAGTTATACGGGGAATGCTTCAGCAGCGATTTGTTTGGCTTTAGCAAAATCGGTTTTTCCAGAACCCAATTTGGGCAATGTATCCAATCGCAGCCATTCGGAGGGCAACGCCAACGGATTCAATCCGGCGTTTAGCATTTGTGATTTGAGAATATCCGGCTGCAGATCCAAATTATGCAGCGCGATCAACTTCTCGCCTTTTTTGACGTCGGGCACGGCGACGATAATCACTTCTTTGTCTGCGTCTGCCACGAGCGTGTGGATGATATTTTCTACCGCGCCGAGGCTGACCATTTCTCCGGCGATTTTGGCGAAGCGGGAATAGCGGTCGACAATAAACAAATAGCCGTCTTCGTCGATGTAGCCCTTATCGCCAGTGATATACCACCGTGTGCCATACAATTCGCGAATCACGCTCGCCGTTTTTTCCGCATTTTTTAAATAGCCCTGCATCACTTGGGCGCCACCGATCAAAATCATGCCGGCTTCACCGGTGGGCAATTCCGCGAAGGTTTCCGGATCCACAATCATGCAGCTGGTTCCGGGCAAAGGCATTCCCACGGAACCGGATTTATTGCCGCGCTGTACCTGAAAAGTTTGAGTTTCCATTTTGTCCGGCAAGTTGACGCTGGCGACTGGCGTTGTTTCGGTCGCGCCATAACCCTCAAATAAGGGTTTGTTGAATTTCAATTGAAACGCGGTGCGTACGTCCTCGCTGAGTTTTTCCGCGCCCGCCACCACCACGCGCAGGCTTTCCAACATCAGCGGTTGCACTTTGTTATTGCGGCAGTAGAGACGCAGGAACGTGGAAGTGCCGCACATGATGGTGGCGCGATAACGTGCTATCGCCTTGGCACAACCCAAAGCATCTGTCGGATCGGCGTGACAGATCATCGGGCAGCCTTCCAGCAGTGGCAGAAATTGGGTGATCGTCAAACCGAACGCGTGGAACAGCGGCAGGTTGGCAATAATGGCATCGCGTTCTTCCATATTGAGTACTTCGGCCACCTGTTTGACGTTGGCGACAATGTTTTCGTGAGACAACATGACTCCCTTGGGTGTGCCTTCACTGCCACTCGAAAACAGAATTGCCGCCGTGTCATAAGAGTGCTGCTGGTGGGTGCAAATGGCTTGAAGCAATGCAGTGGGAAGACCTTTTACGGCGACGAGCGTCAGCAGCTTTTCCCAAAGCGGAATGCCACCGTTCACTTGTTCCAGATCCACTACATCCAGATCCAAAAATAATTCCTGCAGATGAATGCCGCGCGCGTCCAATTTGCGTAAAAAACGATTAGAAGTGTAAATCGTGCGTATTTCCGCCTGCTCTATGGCTTGGGTGAGGGCTTCGCGGCTTGCGGTGTAATTCAAATTGACGATGGTTTTGCCGGCCAGCAGAACGGCCATATTCATCAAAGCTCCACCGGCACTTGTGGGCAGCAAGACACCGATATTTTGTTCGTCTTTTTTCCCGCGTACCCGCCGCGCCAGCATCAGGCTGCCGGCGAGGGCCTGATTGCCGCTCAGTTCCCTGTCCATGGTGAAATCCGCCAGAGCAAGGTTGCTTCCGGTTCTTTTCGCACTGGCGATCCAGGCGCGGCTGATGGTGGGCAGGGTTTTTACATGTTCCTGCCAGGAGGCGATGCTCAAATCGAACACGCGGCGCTTCAGTACATCCGCCGTGGTGCTTTTGGGCAGCGGAGCGCCAAAGGCCACAATCAGATCGCGATTTAATAAGGACGAATTGGCTTTCAGTCGCGCCGAGGAGCGTGAAAATTGACTACCCCATAAACCGCGCAGATAAAAAGGCACAATCACCACTGAATCGTTGACTTGCTCGCAGGCGCGCTCGTAACCGCGGCGGAATTCCGCTAAGTGCCCTGTGCGGCTGATGGTGCCCTCAGGGAACAAACACACGACGTCACCGTTATTTAGAGCTTCTGCCACTATCGTCAATGCCTTGCGGCTGCGCGGACCGGATTCGATGGGAATGCAGCGGAACAGATCGAAGAACCATTTCAGATACCAGCGCTCATAAATCGACCGCAACATCACAAAGCGCAAGGGGCGCGGGCAGGCCAACTGCAGAATCGCCCAATCGATCCAACTCACGTGGTTGCCCAGCAACAGAACGCCGCCTTTGGTGGGAATATTTTTCATACCTTGGACTGCGACTTTATAGCGGCGCGACAGTAAGTAACCGAGGAGAAAACGCATCAAGCTCTGAGGTAGTTGTGTGACTACGTAGACGCAGCCGATGACCGCCACTACTGCAATCAGCATCAACAGGGTTTTGCTACTCCAACCGAAGTAGGCAAATATCGCGGTGAGGGCGAGAAAGCTCAGCATCACCACGTTCTGCACCCAGTTATTGGCCGCGAGGGTTTTACCCAATTCGTGTTCGCCAGCGTAGTACTGAATCAGCGCGTTGAGGGGAACAATAAAGACACCGCCGGAGAATCCCACGAATAAAAAGATGGCGGCGAACGCCCAGCCGGAGGTGGAGCCGGGCAGCAACCACAGGCCTATGGCGATGCCCAGTGCGCCGAGGGGCAGCAATCCGGTTTCAATATAATTGCGCGAGAATTTGCCGGCGAACATGGAGCCAAGCGCAATCCCGATTCCAGAGCAAGCCAATATGCCCTGCACGAGGATGGTGTTGTCATTGCCAAGAGTCTCTTTATAAAACGCGGGGAAGGCGGCGAGCATTACCTGGCCCACCGCCCAAAAGGTGGCGAGGCCGATAACCGAAAGACGAATGATGCGGCTGTGCATCAACGGTCGGATATCGTCTTTAAAGGTTCTGCCGGTGAGATAGCGAGACCAGGAGAATTCTGTGGTTACCCCCGTGGGCAACTGCTCCGGCAGGCGGTACATCATCACCACCTCCACCAGACTATTGATAATCAGCAGAAACCCAATCGGCGCGATTGCGCGCAGGACTTCGGCTTCTGATTCCAGCCCGCTTGCGTTGCGGTAGCCGGTTTCGAACAGGACCGAGTAGACAAAAATTCCCGCGAGTATGGCGACGATGGACAGTGCGGATACGACGCCATTGCCCTCGCCCAGCCTTTCCTTGCCGAACATTTCTTTGATGTAGCCATATTTAGCAGGTGAATAAATGGCGGACTGTGCGGCGAGCAGGAAGGTCATGGCGAAGGCGGCCCAGAACCAGCCGAGGTAATAAAACAGGGTGATCAGCACGGTGCAGACCACCGCTGCCCACGCCGATAGGCGCATGACTTCGGTTTTGCGGAATTTATCGGAGAGGAAACCGGCGGGGTTCAGCAGCAGAATGAACGGCAGCAGAATCAAGCTGTTCACCAGTGCGGTCAGCATGATTTGCGCGGGTCCGTCATAGAGTTTAAAGACGGTATTTTGAATGACGATCTTATGACCCAGATCGACAAACGCGTTCAAAAATACCGCCGTAAAAAAGGGAATGGCGCCGGTGAAATGGCGTAACTTCTTCATAGCTACAATCCTTTAGAGGGCAAAACGGTGCCGCGAGTGTTAATTATGCTGGTTATCCGATACAACTTTTGGCGACTATGTCGAGGCCGGAGCCACTTCGGGTATCGCTCTGTGATACCTGCTGGCTGCAATACAGATTAGAGCAGGAGAACGGAGTATGGCGCAAAGCGCGATGTTGGTGACGGCTCTCAAACAACAATTGAAGGCTCAAAGTAAGACCTATGCGGATGTGGCGAAATATCTGGATTTGAGTGAAGCCTCGGTAAAACGCCTGTTCACCAGTGGCCAGTTCACTCTGGAACGGCTCGACAAAATGCTGGAAATGCTTGGCATGGACATCGCCGATTTGGTGGCTGCGGCGCAAAAAGATCGCCGCCAGACCGAGCGTCTGACCGTGGAACAGGAGGAGCAGATTGCAGCAGACTTGGAGTTGCTGCTGGTGGCGGTCAGTGTGATTAACGGTTTCACTTTTGCGGATCTGTTACAGCAATACCGTCTCGACCAACACCGGTTGATCCAGAAACTTGCGCAGCTCGACCGGTTAAAAATGATTGATTTGCTGCCCGGAAACCGCATCAAACTGCGCATTGCACCCAATTTCCGCTGGCTCGCCAATGGCCCCATCCAGCGGTTTTTCCTGGAAAAGGTGGAGCGCGACTTTTTCAATTCTCAGTTTGATCGCGAAACGGAGAAGCTGCTGGTGTTTAACGCCTTGTGCTCTGCCAGTACCAACCGGGAAATTCAGGAGCGTATGGAACTCTTCTTACAGGACATTACAGATCTGGTGAATAAAGATAGGGTGCTGCCCATACAGGAGCGGCACGGGAATACCTTGGTCCTGGCCCTGCGCCAGTGGCAGTCGGCCTTGTTCCGCAATTATGTGCGCCGCGAAACGTGAGCTGACATGCAATTTCTTGATCTGGCGCAAGCGGACATTTTTTCAAATATTTGAACTGTGTCTATATTTAATCGGGTCGGCTACAATCCGGGGCGCTGCGGCTCGCAGGAGCCGATTCCTCAAGTGTCCATGCTCCAATCTAACGAGCACTGTCGTGCGAGCAGGGATTGGTACAGTTATGTTTAACAGCGACGGTAAGAACGACTGCCTCAATATGGGTACATCATCATGAGTCTCGACAAGAAATATCTGAAATCCAAACCTATCTGCAAAGTTAAATTCACAGCCCCTCCTGAACTCACTAAAGAAGCCAAAAAAATCTATCTCGCCGGCGACTTCAATAATTGGGATTTTCAGGAGACTCAATTGAAAAGACAGAAGGACGGTACCTATTCAACCACGCTGGAGCTCGAAGCAGGGGCGGAATATGAATATCGTTATGTCCTCGACGGCGAGCGTTGGGAAAATGATTACTCAGCGGACAAATATGTGCCGAGCAAAATCTGTAACGTGGACAATTCGGTGGTGGTTGTTTAACTATCTGCGCTGCAGTTAAAACGCACTGACTGCGTAATAAATCGCCTTCCTAATAAAGAAAAACCCCCTTGATTTTCACCAAGGGGGTTTTTTTATTGCTGATGTATCAGCGATTACTTGGAGTAGTCGCTGGTGCCAAGGGCCGGGTAGGCGTTTTCGATCAGCATGATGAACTGCTTGTGGAACCAGCCACCAGCGTGCGGTGACAGAGCGGGAACCACGTCAACAGTTTTGTCGCCATCACGAACGCCGCCGGGTGTACACATGGTATCCAGTGTCTTACCTGCGTATTTCGGATCAGCGGCGCTGTCAACAACCGCTTTGTCGACTGCGTCAAGCGCGTTGTAAGCAGCAGAGCCTTTCGGATATTTGGACACATCAAAGGAAATGCCGTCTGCTTCGCCGGGCGGCTTCATCCAGAAGAACGCATGGAGGTGTGACTTGGCTGGAATTGGCGCAGCCTTGGGCACTTCACCTACACCCGCGTTGTTCACGTTACACCAGTGACCACGGTGGGCGCGTTTGTCGACTCGCTTGCTGCTGTCGGTGCCTTTGGTGCCTGAACCGGGTTTTGGACGGTTCGCAGAGCCCCAACCATTACGGGCGGTGTCGATGATGAAGCCAGGCTCCCAACCAGACTGTTGCGCACGGAAGCGAGCGCTGAAAGCGTCGATATAGCTCAGTTCATCTACTGATTTGTTCCACTCGTACCAGTCGCTCAGAGCCATACGATCAGCTTCAGCGTTGGAGATCAGCGGTTCTTCAACCGGAGTGTAACCAGAAGTGTTAGAGGCGAAGCCTTTCACTTTCTTAAAGCCATCAACGCCGTCGGTATTGGCGCCTTTAATCAGAGCCTGGTAACCGGCAACAGCGCGCTTCAGGTTGCTTTCGTTGTTCATGGCGTCATCCCAGCCCAGCCAGCCGGCGTGACCGATGTCCAGGTAGGTGTAGACGTTGTTGCCCGAGCCGCCCGAGGTGCCTGCGGTGTACAGCTCTTCGATGGCGATCTGCAGGCCGCGACCATAAACTCCAAGGCCTTGAGCCAGACCAGGTGAGGTGTAGGTCAACAGGGTGTCACAGTAGGTGGTGCCGTCTGCTGTGGTCAGCTCAGGCCATACCAGAGAAGGTCCATCTGGGTTCAGCTCTGTGTTGGTGATCATGTTGGGATAGGAATCCGGTTCCAACAGGGCCACGATACGCAGGTTTTTGTATTCGGGCTTCTTGGTAAGAGTGCTGGTGATTACGCGGAGGTAATCGTTGCGATACTTGTCCATACCGCCCAGAGTTGGGTTGGGATCTTTCGGTTTGCCGATTTCATACAGCTGGCCGTTAGATGCGAAGGCAGCGCAGTCGCGGTCTGGCAGGTTGTAAACGATGATCACGATGGTCATCGGAGAAACCTGACCGTCCAGCTGAGCGTAGTATTGCTGCTGCTTGACCGCTGCATCCAGGTGGCCCTCGAGAGAGCGTCGGCCAGCTTCGGGATCGCCAGAGATAGTTGCGATGGAGTCCATCCAAACGGCGCTAGGTTGACGCTGGATGTACTTGATCTTGTTCTCAAGATCTGTGTCGCCCTTCACCTGCTCCAAGGAGTAGTCCATCATGGTTTTGATGTCGGGGCTCAAATAGAAGTAGGAATCGGCGAACGGGTTGCCGGTGGTTTGCAGGCTTGCACCGGGCTTGCCTTTGGCTTGTTCAGTCAGCGGGATGCTGCCGGTGTAGGTGGCAGGATCGATCGCGGCTACATCGGGATCACCGCTACTGGTGGAACCAGAGGAGCTCGAGCTGCTGGAGCTGGAAGACGAACTGGAAGAGCTTGATGAAGATGAAGACGACGAACTGGTCACTCCACTTGAAGAAGAGCTAGAGCTAGAACTAGAGCTCGAACTGCTGGAGCTTGTGCCTGACGAAGTTTCGTCAGAGCCGCCGCAAGCGGACAGGATGGCCACGGAGCTTGCCAACAATGTCGTGGCAATGACCCTGTAGCTGAGACACCTCAGGTTTTTAGATAGCATGTTTTTCTCCGTTGCGGATCAATAAAGAATCCGACTGACTGTTGTTATGTCTAAATTTATATCGCCCAATTATTTAGGAGCATAAGGCAGAGGCAATTACTGAAAGCATGCCCGATGTTCACAGAGCATTTTACCGACTAACTTTTGCGGTTCTGCCGTTACCATCACAGATTTTGGAATAAGATCGATTCGACCATTAGATATGGTGCACGTTTTCCACCTGACACCGATCCATTGAGATAAATCGCACAGCATTTGTTGAATTGGTGCCGTTTTTTTTGTGATGCGGTCGACTTTTTTGTGTCAGACAAGCTGGGAAGCAGTTGGACCTATAGTTTAGGTAGTCGCCGACGTTGAGAAATTGCTGATGACACATACAACGCCGATGCATTCTATTGGTTAAGTAACATTAGAGATGTTTTTATTTTTTGTTGAAATCCAACGCCGGCTTTTCAGGCACCGATAAAGCAAAGGTGCCCGAGCCAATTCGTCCAGTGCTAAGCCAACCAAAATACCTAACAAACCCCAGCCAAAATAAATACCCAGCACATAGGCCGTTAACAAGCCGACGAACCAGTTGAAAATCACCGCGAGCAGCGCGGGGTATTTTGCGTAGCCGGCGGATGACAATGAAAAGCTCAATGACGTGTTGAATCCCCTGCCGAGTTCTATACCGAGGTAAGCGATCATTGCGGAGCCTGCCATCACCACAATGTCTGGGTTGTCGGTGAACAGACGGATAATCGGATTGATGAATAAAGAAAGTAAAAATGTGACCGGCAAAGTGAACACCAAGCTGCGCACAATACTTTTTCTGATTTCGTATTCCGCTTTATCAAATGCCCCCGCACCCACCAAATGAGCAGTCCATATTGCTTGTCCTTGTCCAATTGAATAAGCCCACAACATGACGACCACAATAATTTGGCGCAGATAAGTATGGCAGGCGACCGCTTCGTCGCTCACGCGTATGGCGATCATTACAACCGCTACCTGATAGATGGAATGCGACAACAGATCGCCGCTATTGGGAATGGCAATGCCCATTACTGGGCGCGTCAATTTATGCAGACGTTGGAGAATATCCCGCGGGAAAGTGAAATGAATTTTTAAATGCGTGTGGCCGATCCAGGCGAGCAAAAGCAGTTGCACCGCATAGGCAATAACGGTGGCCCAGGCGACACCCTCCACGCCCATTTTGGGTAGGTCAAACCAACCCAAAACAAAAATAGCATTGAAGAAACTATTCACCACATTGGCGATCAGTGAACAATATAAATTGACGTTGGATTTGCCTTTTACGGCGACTACCGCGCTGTAGCCGGAACGCACTGCCAGCAGAAAAAATGCCGGACCTATGATCGCCAAATAACGCTGAAAGATATCGAGCGTGTCGCCGCTCAGTCCCATCCAAATGCCTATATGGCCGCGCAGAACAAACAATACCAAGGCGAATAAAGCGCCGCATAAGGTAGCGAGCAAAACCGTGTACATAAAAGCCAGTATGGCTTTTTCCTCGTTGCCGGCACCCATGTTTTGCGCCGCCACTGCACCTGCACCGCCAGTGAGGGTGCGGATCAGCAGAGTGAAAATCATCACTACTTGCGTACACACCCCCAACGCCGCCACCGCCTTATCGGAAACCAGCGACATAAAAAACACATCCATCAGGCCGATGGAGGAGACAGCGAGCAGTTCCACATACAGCGGTATGGCGGTCGTCCAAACGGTGAGTCCGCGATTTTGTTTCATATTGGCTGGCTTGATAAGCAGGAGAATTGGCGGCGCGAATTATAGAGCTGCGTGCAGATATATTCGGGTGTATTCGTCGGCGATCAGCGGAGAGATTTTTCGCCCAATAAAAAAGGCGGCGGAACTTGTCGTTCGGCCGCCTATTTATCCGGTGATTTAAACCGGTATTACCACATCATGATCTGACTTTTTACGTACTGTCCGGACGGCGTCAGATCGCCGTCGCTCCAGCCGCCATTTTCGCCGTTGGTGCCTGGTTTCAGGATGGAGGCGCCTTCGACTTTATCGCTGACGGACCAGTTGGCGTGGCTGATGTTATTGTCATAAAGAAAATCCATCCAGGTGTCGGATTCAGCAATATCCATGTCGCCGTCGCCGCTGGCGCTAACAGTGCCCCATTCGGTAACAAACAGCGGTATGCCGTTGCGCAGAGCGGTGCGGGCGCGATTGCGCTCTTGTTCTTTGTGGCTGGCGGCGTAGAAGTGCAGCGTATAGGCAATGTTGACGCCAGCGATCGGATCTTCCGACGCTTCGTCAACAAACTGCGAATAGAAAGGCGTGCCTACGATAATCAAGTTGTCCGGGTCGATCGCGCGAATCGCCGTAATCACATCCACCGCGTAAGCCTTGATGGTGGCCCAGCTGGTTTTATTGTCCCAGCCACAAAGAGTGGCGTTGGTCGGACAGTCGGGCTCATTGTAGATCTCGTAGATCACATTGGTGCGGTTGCCATAGGTGCGCGCCATCTCCTGGAAGAACGCAATGGCCTGCGGTTTGTAGTCTTCTGCATTGTGGGTGTGCCAGTCGATGATCACATACATATCGTTGGCGATCGCCGCGTCCACAACCGTCTTTACCCGGTTGAGATTGCTGGTCGGATCTTGCAGGTAGCCGCCAGCGGTATCGACACCCATGGCCGCCCGAACCAGCCGCGCTCCCCAATCACGCTTCAGCGTGTCTACCACGCCAGTGGTGTAGAACTTGCCGCCGTCTTCAACGAAGCTGGACCAGAACAAGCTCATGCCTGAAATGCTGCCCGGCTGACCGCCGAACAGGACTTGGTTGCCTTGGGTGGTGATTGGTGGGGTGCCGACGATATTGTCACTGCCGCTACCGGCTGCCGGGGCGGGAATCTTAGCGGGATTGCCACACTGGGCGCCGGGGTAGACGCCTATGTTGTCGAACAAAACATCGACATCGGAAAGCCCGAGATTGAACGTCAGGCGCGACGAAGTATCAGTGACGCTGGCGGTAAAGGTGTATTTGAAATCCTGGTAAGAGGTGGACAGCGGCGGATTGTAGGCGCCTTCCGTTATCACGCTGTCATAGCCCGGCGTGCCGCCCTGGTCGATATTGACGGCGATCATGCGGCTGGAGTCGGCTTTGGCGCTGAAGCAGATGGTGTACTGCTGCCCCTGGGTTACGGAAATGGCATGAATCAACTGCACGTGCCAGTCCATCTCGGTGGTGGTATTGATGGTGACTTTGATCTCGTTATCCCAGGTGAAGCTGGCGGTGGTGGGAGCGAGGGTGCTGCCGAGATATTGGCCTTGACCTTTTGCAAAGGTGCCATCGGTTTCGAGCAGGTTGCCTATGTCGGCGCCGCCGGAGCTCGAGCTTGATGAGGAACTGCTCGACGAACTTGAGGACGATGAACTCGAGCTGCTGGAGCTGGATGAGCTGGACGTCGAAGAAGTAGCGCTGCTTGAAGATGAAGAGCTGCTAGAAGATGAAGAGCTGCTTGATGATGAACTGCTGGACGACGAGCTGCTGCTAGAAGAGCTTGATGAACCGGATGAGCTGGTGCCACCACAGGCAGCCAAAACCAAAGTGAGCGCGCTGGCACCTACCAGCTGCATCAAACGACGCTGATGCAAATTGCGGAAATCGAAAGCCATATCCTTCCCCGTAAGCGTTAAATTGTTTATGACCATTTGACGGCGCGCGACTATATCATGGGATTCAAATGGCGAAATCAGATAAATAGTCGCAGTGAAAATGAGAGGTTGAGTTGTGATGGGTGTCACATCTCAGCCGCAGAAACGTCTGAAATGTGACAGTAAAGACGGCTTGATTTAGCGCGCTGCAAGCTCCTGGCCTGCAGCTGCGATGGCGCGGCGAACCTGCTCAGGCGCGGTTCCACCGATATGGTTACGGGCAGCGACGGAACCTTCGAGGGTCAGAACCTTGAACACGTCATCGTCGATGCTGCCGCCGAACTGGCGCAACTCTCCCAGCGACATATCCGAAAGATCCTTGCCGGTTTTTACCCCGTACCCCACCGCCTTGCCGACGATTTCGTGAGCGTCGCGAAACGGTGTGCCGCGGCGCACCAGATAGTCGGCCAAGTCGGTCGCGGTGGCAAAACCGCGCTTGGCGGCCTCGCGCATCACTTCGCGCTTGGGCTCAATCGCCGGGATCATATCGGCAAAGGCGCGCAGGCAGTCGCGCACTGTGTCGACGGCGTCGAACAGCGGCTCTTTGTCTTCCTGGTTGTCTTTGTTGTAGGCGAGTGGCTGAGACTTCATCAGCGTCAGCAGGGCGATCAAATGGCCATTGACGCGCCCGGTTTTGCCGCGCACCAGCTCCGGCACGTCCGGATTTTTCTTCTGCGGCATGATGGATGAGCCGGTGCAGAAGCGGTCGGGCAGGTTGATGAAGTTGAATTGCGATGAGGTCCAGAGGATCAGCTCTTCACTTGCGCGCGACAAGTGCGTGAGCAGAATCGCGGCGAAGCTGCAGAATTCGATAGCGAAATCGCGATCGCTCACGGAGTCCAGGGAGTTGCGGGTCGGCTGGGAGAAGCCGAGCAGGCTGGCGGTCAGTTCCCGGTCGATGGGATAGGTGGTACCCGCCAGAGCGGCGGCACCGAGCGGGCTCTGATTCAGGCGGCGGCGGCAGTCCTGCAAACGGGAATAGTCGCGGTTGAGCATCTCATACCAAGCCAGCAGGTGATGACCGAAGGTAACCGGCTGGGCGGTTTGCAGGTGGGTGAAGCCCGGCATGATGGTGTCGGCTTCGCGTCCGGCCAGCTCCAAAATGCCCTTCTGCAGACGCGTCAGCTCCTGGGCGATCACATCGATCTCGTCGCGTAGGTACAGGCGCACATCAGTGGCGACCTGATCGTTGCGTGAGCGCCCGGTGTGCAGCTTTTTACCGGCGATGCCGATTTTCTGCGTCAGGGCCGATTCGATATTCATGTGCACGTCTTCCAACTCGACGGACCATTGGAATTCGCCGCGTTCGATCTGCGCTTCAATGTCGCGCAGGCCGTTGTGAATCGAGTTTTTCTCTGCTTCGGTCAGCACGCCGATTTTGGCGAGCATTTCCGAGTGGGCAATCGAGCCGCGGATATCCTGGCGGTACATGCGCTTGTCAAAATCGACGGACGCGGTGAAACGCTGGACGAAGGCGTCGGTGGCTTCACTGAAGCGGCCACCCCAAAGGGTGCTGGTGGAATCTTTCTGGCTCATCTCGGGCTCCTTCTGCCGCGTCTAAACTATGAATACATTGCGGCGTGGGGCATTGTTACACTGCCGGCGCCTGCGAAAAGTGGCGGATTATAAACAAAGCCTGAAATCATCGGGGGATTCCATCAGCACGAGCGGACGTAACTTCAAGGGCGACTTCCTGCCCAACCTTTGCACGGTGCAGGCGGTGTTCCATCTGATTCTGGTGGGCGAGCTGCTCGCCATAGCCCTGACGGTGGTGCAGAGCGGTGTGCTGGAATTCAGCTGGAACCGGCTCGGCGTGTTGTCGATGCTCATTCAATGGATCGTTCTGGCCAGTGCCGCCTGCCTTTGCCCATTGCGACCCTGGTTCAAGCGCCGCCACCCCATGGTGGCTGGGCTGGTGAGCTATGTGCTGGTGCTGTGCATCACTGTGCTGTTTTCCGTACTGGGCGGCTTGCTGCAGGCACCCTCCCCAGAATTGAACTGGGACCAGCTGCTGACCAACCTGATGCTGGCGGCGGTGTTCGCCGGCATTGTGCTGCGCTACTTTTATCTGCAGCAGCAACTGCGCAATCAGCAGCAGGCAGAACTTAACGCGCGCATCCAGGCGCTGCAGGCACGCATCCGGCCGCACTTTCTCTTCAACAGTATGAACAGCATCGCCAGTCTGATCGACTTCGATCCCCAAGCGGCAGAAAAGATGGTAGTGGATCTGTCCGAGCTGTTCCGCGCGTCGCTGAGCGACCCGGGACTGATCCCTCTGGAGCGCGAGCTGGAACTGTGCCGCCGCTTTATCGCGATCGAGCAGATGCGCATCGGCGACCGTCTGCAGGTGAGCTGGGATGTGGACGCCATGCCGGAAGCCATGGTGCCGAGCCTGCTGCTCCAACCGTTGATTGAAAACGCTATCTACCACGGCATCCAGCCCTTGCTTGAGGGCGGCACTGTGGCGATCTGGGTGAAAGCGGCCGGTTCCCAGTGTCAAATCCGCGTGCGCAACCCGGTGGGAGACAAACGCCAGCAGAGCAATCGCGGCAACGGTTTAGCTCTAGATAACATTCGCCATCGCCTGGATGCGCACTATGGCGCCAAAGGCAGTCTAACCGTCGATGCCGGCGCCGCTTATTACGAAGTGGTCGTCGTTTTTCCCCGCGTGCCACCGGCGGTGACCTAAGCCCAAGGGAGTTGCCGCCTGTCGCTCCGCCGCTTTTGGCCTACACTTAACGCAGGATCCAACAGCACGGAAAACCCCACAACAACAATATCCGCGGGATAGGACCGGAATACCGGTCGATGCTCGCTTAATTTTGGAACTCGACGTGTGATGCATGTATTAGTCGTGGATGATGAAGCGCTGGCCCGCCAAAGGTCCATGCGCATGATCGAAAACATCGACGGTTACGACGTCGTTGGCGAGGCCGCCAACGGTGAAGCCGCCTTAAAGGCGATCCAGACCTTGGACCCGGATATAGTGCTGCTGGATATTCGCATGCCGGGCGAAGATGGTCTGGCCACCGCCAAAAAAATCGCGCAATTGAACGATCCGCCAGCGGTAATTTTTTGCACTGCCTACAACGAATATGCCGTGGAAGCGTTCGAAACACTCGCGGTGGGTTATCTGCTCAAACCTCTGCAAAAAGAACAGTTGGTGAGTGCGCTGGAAAAAGCGCGCAAGTTCAACAAATTACAAAAAGCGGCACAAGATCAAGCTGGCGAGCGCACCGAGCGCCGCCGCAATATCGCCGCCAAAACCCGCCGCGGTGTGGAGCTGGTGCCGATCGAGGAGATTTATTGTTTCGTCGCCGATCAGAAGTACGTCACCATCATGCACGGCAATGGTGAAACCCTAATTGATGACACGCTGAAAGAATTGGAAGAAGAATTCGAAGGTGTTTTTGTGCGCGTTCACCGCAATGCGTTGGTCGCGATCAATGAAATCGAAAAACTCGAACGTATGCCCACCGGCCAATACGAATTGCAACTCAAAACCACGCAATACCGTCCGGTGGTCAGCCGCCGTCACGTCGCCTCTGTGCGCGAACTGCTCTCCAATCTGTAATCCTTGGATCAACTCTGCCGTGTGCGCGGCAGAGTGTTTATCGGGTTATTTATTTACCGGGCGGGTGCGGCCTGTATCATCAATGGCGACGTAAACAAATTCGCCCTCAGTCACTTTTTGCTGCGAACGGTCGTAGTGTTTCACCCACACTTCCACCCGCGCTTTAATGGACGAGCGGCCGATCTCCAAAATGTCGCAATAACAGCTGACCGTTGCACCGACAGGGACCGGGCGCAAAAACGCCATGCTGCCCACCGCTACCGTCGTCACCCGACCTTTGGCCACTTCCCGCGCGATAATCGCACCGGCCAAATCCATCTGCGCCATCAACCATCCGCCGAACACGTCACCGTTGGAATTGGTGTCCTTCGGCATGGCCAGGGTTTGCAGGGCCAGTTCGCCAGAGGGCACGGGATCTTCGTCAATCTTCGCCATATAAATAACCTTGTTTTGCTTCAAGTCTTTTGCAGTTGTTTTATAAGTGTTCATGGTGTTTTTAGGGCGCTCGGCAGCCAGGTCGCCAGCTCCGGCCAGAGCGCCACCACGCCCAGTAGGAGTAGCTGGATCACTATGAACGGTACGACTCCGCGGTAAATCGTCCGGGTGGCAATTTCATCTGGCGCCACTCCGCGCAGATAAAACAGCGCGAAACCGAATGGTGGTGTCAGGAATGACGTCTGTAGATTGAGAGCAATCATTATGCCGAGCCACACCGGGTCTAAACCCATGCCGAGCAGCGTCGGTGCCACCAATGGCACTACGACAAATGTGATTTCAATAAAGTCGAGGATAAAGCCCAGGATAAAAATCACTGCCATCACCACCAGCATAGCCGTGAAAACGCCGCCGGGGAGGTGATGGAAAAAATGCTCGATCATGGCTTCGCCGCCGAGTCCGCGAAACACCAGAGAAAACACCGAGGCGGCGAGGAGAATGGTGAATACCATGGCGGTGATTTTGGCGGTGTCCTGCACTATTGCCGTGAATTTCCGGCGACACAGCTGGCGTTTAGTCAGCGCGAGCAGCGTCGCGGCCACGGCGCCGACACCGGCGGCTTCCGTGGGGGTGGCGGCGCCGCTGATGATGGAGCCGAGCACCACCAGAATCAGCAGAATCGGCGGCAGTATGCTATTGAGAAGGCGCGCTGTGTTCACCGGCGAGGTGTCTTTTACTTGCGGCAGTTGTTCGGGCTGCACAATGCCTTTACCCACCACATACAACAGGTAGGCAGCCACCAACAGCAATCCCGGCAGCATGGCGCCGACAAATAAATCACCGACGGAGACGGGGGCTGCATTGAAGATGCCCTTGGCGAGCTGCGCCTGCTGATAGGAGCTGGACAGTACATCGCCAAGTAAAACCAGAGCGATGGAGGGTGGGATAATCTGTCCCAGCGTGCCCGTGGCACAAATCAGTCCGGTGGACAGCTCCGGTGTATACCCGCGGCGCAGCATGGTCGGCAGGGACATCAACCCCATTGTCACCACAGTCGCGCCGACGATTCCGGTACTCGCCGCCAATAGCGCGCCCACCAGGATCACCGATATGGCCATACCGCCCGGCAGGCGCCCGCAGGCTTTGGCCATATTTTCCAGCAGATCCTCCGCCAGTTTTGAGCGCTCCAACATCACGCCCATAAACACGAACAAGGGCACGGCGATCAAGGTGCCGTTGGTCATGATGCCGTAGACACGATCGGGATAGGCAAACAGCAGTTGGGCATCGAAGTGGCCGGTCAGAATGCCGATACCCGCGCACCAGAGAGCGACACCGGCCAATGTGAACGCCACGGGATAGCCCAGCATGAGCGCGAGGCACACAGCTGTGAACATCAATAACGGCGCCAGGTCACTCATGCTCGTTCAGCTCTTGTTCGTTCACATATGTGAGAACAGCCAGCTGGCGCACGAGCTCGGCCAGTCCTTGCAACGCGAGCAGTGCGGCATTGAGGGGAATCAGTGTCTTGAGCAGGAATACTCCGGGAATGCCCCCCGCATCGACGGAGCCTTCGCGGATAACCCAGGCGGCGTTCACATAATTCCAGCTGACCGTCAGGGTGAAAGCGCAAAATGGCAATAACAGCAACAAGGTGCCGAGGGCGTCCAGCCAGGCCTTTTGCACTGATGAATAGCTCCGATAAAAAATATCCACACGCACATGGCCGTCGCAGCGCATGGTGTAGGCGCTGGCGCACATGAGCACCAATGCGTGCATGTAAGTGACGGAATCCTGCGTGGTGACCGAGCCGGTGTTGAAAAGCGCACGACTGATAACGATGAAAGTTGTGGTCAGCGCCATCACGGCGGTGAGCCAGGCAACCCCCTTGCCGAGGGCAACCGAGACGGCGCTTAAACGCCTATCGATGGTCTGGCACAAGCTGAATAACAGGGGCATGAGTTTATTGTCTTTATAGGACCTGTTGACGTTCCGCTGGGCAGGCGTGCGGACGAAACGTCAACAGGCTCTAGCATCCCGGCGGGCCGGTATTATAACCACGTCAGCTGCGTTTGTTGCGACGCAGAAATTGTGCGCGTGGCACTGTCTTCGTAATTTCTTAGGTCTGCCACAAAACTGTCACACATCCTCTCTAGGATGGCGGGCATTGAAATCCGGCCTTGGGCGGCCGGGTCCGTCAACCTGGAGGTATTCGTGAAGAAAGTTCTACTCGCTCTCGCCTGCGCCGCCGGCACTCTTACTGCCGGCTCCACTCTCGCCAATAGTCGTGATCACATCATGATTGTCGGGTCTTCCACTGTATTTCCTTTTTCCAAAGTCGTCGCCGAACGTTTCAGTCTTAAGACCGGCCAAAAAGCACCTAAGGTGGAGCCCACCGGCACTGGCGGCGGGTTTAAGGAATTTTGTAAAGGGGTCGGTGTAGGCACACCGGATATCGCCAACGCATCCCGCCGCATCAAAGAATCCGAATTCAAAGCCTGTCAGGACGGCGGTGTAAAAGACATAGTGGAAGTGTTTATCGGCTACGACGGCATTGTGATCGCCAACAGCAAGAAAGCAGAACCTATGGCGCTTTCCCGCAGGGATATTTTTCTGGCCCTGGCCAAGGTGGTGCCGGATCCGAAAGGCAGCGAAGAATTGATTGCCAATCCCTATAAAACCTGGAAAGAGGTCAATTCCCAATTACCCGCCAAAGCCATTTCCGTCATGGGACCGCCACCGACTTCCGGCACGCGCGACGCATTTGTGGAACTGGCGATGGAAGGTGGCTGCAAAGCATTTCCCTGGATTGCCGGCTTGGAAAAAAGTGATAGTGCCCGTTACAAAGCGATTTGCCACGGTGTGCGTGAAGACGGTGCATTTATTGAAGCCGGCGAAAACGACAATTTGATCGTGCGCAAACTGTCGGAAAATCCCGACTTGCTCGGTATTTTTGGTTTCAGTTTTCTCGATCAAAACGCCGATGCGGTGCGAGCCGCGACCGTCGACGGTATGGAACCACAATTTGAAACCATCGCCGATGGCAGTTATCCGGTATCACGGCCTTTGTACTTTTACGTCAAAAAAGCCCACGTCGGCGTGATTCCGGGGATTCAGGAATTTCTTGCGGAATTCACTAGTGAAAGAGCCTGGGGCGAGGAGGGATATCTGGCGGAAAAGGGCATGATTCCAATGGAAGAAAAACGGCGTAAATCGGTGGCGGAGAGTGTGAAAAAACTTGAGCCCATGAGTATGTAAAAAATGAATGTGCCTTTTTTGTTGCTGATTCTCGCACTGCTCAGCGGCCTGGCATTTTTGTCCGGCCGATCCCGCTCCTTGGCAGTGGCGGGAGTCGGCGGTGTGCGGACACTCAATTCCCTGCCGTTCTATTACGGCTCTCTCACCGCATTCTGGTGTGCTTTACCCAGTTTGGCGGTGATTTTTCTCTGGTCCATTTTTGACGGCATCATTATCGAAAAGCAGGTCCATCCGTTGATATCACCAGCGGCATTGGAAGCGGCGAGCGGCAATCTGAATTTGGTAATGAATCAGGTACGCAATCTGGCTGCGGGGCATGTCAGTGCAGCCTCGATTGATCCTTCCGTCATTGCGGCGGCAGAGCGGTTAAATTCACTCGAAAATATCAACCGCTGGGCGCAAGCTGGGGTAGCGTTAAGTTTTGCGCTTGTTGGCACTATATGGATTTGGTTGCGTATCAATCCGCAACTCAAGGCGCGTGCAAAGGTGGAGGATATTTTTCGCTGGCTTCTCTTTTCCTGCGCGCTGCTCGCCATTCTCACCACCATCGGTATTTTGCTGTCGGTTCTGTTTGAATCCCTGCGATTTTTTCAGCGCGTGCCGGTAACGGAATTTTTATTTGGTTTGGAATGGAGTCCGCAAACTGCGATTCGCACGGACCAGCAAGGCAGCTCCGGTAGTTTCGGCGCTGTGCCGTTATTTGCCGGCACCCTACTGATTGCCGGAATTGCACTTTTGGTAGCGGTGCCAACCGGTTTGATGGTGGCGATTTATTTAACCGAATACGCCAGTCCAAGAATGCGCAGTTTAATTAAACCCGTATTGGAAGTGCTCGCTGGAATCCCCACTGTGGTGTACGGTTTTTTTGCTGCTTTGACGGTGGCGCCTTTAATCCGCGATCTGGGGTTGTCGTTAGGGCTGGATCAGTGGCTTGCCATCAGTTCAGAAAGTGCCTTGGCCGCGGGATTGGTCATGGGGGTGATGATTATTCCGTTTGTCTCTTCCCTGTCTGACGACGTGATCAACGCGGTGCCGCAAAGCCTGCGCGATGGCGCACTGGGTTTGGGTTCCACGCGTTCGGAAGTGGTCAAACTGGTGATCATTCCCGCAGCATTGCCAGGTATTGTCGGCAGTATTTTGCTGGCGGCCTCGCGCGCCATTGGCGAAACCATGATTGTGGTGATGGCCGCAGGGTTGGCTGCGAATTTAACGGCGAATCCATTCGATTCGGTCACAACGGTGACCGTGCAAATTGTCACTTTGTTGGTGGGCGATCAGGAATTTGAGAGTGCAAAAACCCTGGCTGCATTCGCTTTGGGACTGGTGCTGTTTATGGTGACGCTCGGCCTTAATTATTTCGCCTTGTACATTGTGAGAAAGTATCGTGAGCAATATGAATAAGCCGATGGAAATGGTGCAGCGCAGTTTGGCGCGGCGCCATCGCGCCGAACGGCGTTTTCGTTTGTTTGGTTTGTTGTCCGTAATTATTGGTGTTGTGGCGCTGCTGGTGTTGTTTTTCGAGATTTTCAGCAGCGGCTTGGGGGCATTTCGCCAAACGCATATTCAACTCACAGTGAGTTTCGATCCGGAAATTCTCGAGATCAACGACAACAGCGATTCACGCCAGATTGTCAACGGCAATTATGAAGGCATATTGCGCAAAGCCTTGGCGGAGCGATTTCCAGATGTCAGCGACCGCGCGGGAAGACGTGAGCTCAATGGTCTTGTCAGTATCGCCGCCGCTTACGATCTGCGCGAGGAGTTGATAAAGCATCCGGAGTTGTTGGGCAGACAAAAAACCTACTGGGTATTGGCGGATGACGATGTTGATACTTATTACAAATCGCTCAACCGCGGTGAACCTTTTGCTGCGCGCACCAGTGAAACGCGGCAGTCGCAAATCGCCGATCTGGCCGAACGCGGCGAAATTCGCACGCAATTTAATACACGCTTTTTTACGTCCGGCGATTCCAGCGAGCCGGAAATGGCCGGAATTCTCGGCGCTGTGATGGGCAGTTTACTCACCTTGTTGGTGACTTTTATTTTGTCATTTCCTATAGGAGTGGCTGCGGCGGTTTATCTTGAAGAATATGCGCCGGAAAATAAATTCACGGATTTTATTGAGGTGAATATTTCCAATCTGGCCGCGGTACCCTCCATTATTTTTGGTCTGTTGGGGCTGGCGATTTTTATCGGCTTTTTCGGCATGCCGCGCTCCATTCCGCTGGTCGGCGGCTTGGTGTTAACGCTGATGACCCTACCGACCATCATTATTTCCAGCCGCAATGCCATTAAAGCTGTGCCGCCCAGCATTCGCGATGCGGCCCTTGGAATCGGTGCGTCGAAAATGCAGATGATTCTGCATCACGTACTGCCGCTTGCCATGCCGGGCATGCTGACCGGCGCGATTATTGGTATGGCCCAGGCGCTCGGTGAAACCGCCCCCTTGCTGATGATCGGCATGGTCGCGTTCATCATGGATATTCCCAACAGCATCAGTGAGCCGGCCACGGTACTGCCGGTACAAATTTTTCTTTGGTCCGACAGCCCCGAACGGGCGTTTGTTGAGCGCACGTCCGCTGCTATCATGGTGCTGCTCGTGTTCCTGGTATGCATGAATACGCTCGCGGTCTGGCTGCGCAAACGTTTGGAGCGCCGCTGGTAAGCGGCCGATGATGAGGTAGCACGATGCACGACATTCTCGAACACAAACCCCGGGTTTCTCCCAAGGTAGATTTGCCCTTTATGGCTCCATCCCATCCCATCGCCGAGCCCGGCCAGCGCCCTGTCATCGCCGATGACTACCAAACAGTAGGCAGCCCATTCGTCGACAATCCCAAATTTGCCATGCGTGACGTCAACGTTTTCTACGGCGAAAAACGCGCGGTTTTTAATGTGAGTTTGGATATCGCCGAAAACGAAGTCATCGCCATGATCGGCCCGTCCGGCTGCGGCAAATCCACTTTTTTGCGCTGCTTGAACCGCATGAACGACACCATCGAATCCTGTCGCGTCACCGGCAGTATTCAATTGGATGCGCAGGAAATCTATTCCAGCAAAATGGATGTGGTGCCCCTGCGCGCGCGAGTAGGCATGGTGTTTCAGAAACCCAATCCGTTTCCCAAATCCATTTACGAAAATGTCGCTTACGGGCCAAAGATCCACGGTTTGGCCAGTCGGCGCGTGGATCTGGACGAAATCGTCGAAACCAGTCTGCGGCGCGCGGGTTTATGGGATGAAGTAAAAGATCGATTGGATTCTCCAGGCACGGGTTTGTCCGGCGGTCAGCAGCAGCGTTTGTGTATCGCCCGCTCCATAGCGGTAAGTCCGGAAGTGATTTTGATGGACGAACCCTGTTCCGCCCTCGACCCCATCGCCACCGCCAAAATCGAAGAATTGATCGCCGAGCTGAGTCAGAACTACACCATCGCGATCGTAACTCACTCCATGCAGCAGGCAGCGCGAGTCTCCCATCGCACGGCCTATTTTCACCTGGGCAAAT
>JBQGED010000233.1:0-10312 GCA_052039425.1 Sphingobacterium griseoflavum
CCATTTGTGGATCCCCGCTACGCGAGGATGACGCCTTCTCCCCGCTACGCGAAGATGACGTACTCTCCCGCGATGCGAGGATGACGCTCTCTCTTAAGAAGCGAGATGCCGCACTCTCTCTCAACCCGTCACTCTCGCGCAGCGGGAGTCCATGGCTTCCGAACTCCGTACCATTTGTGGATCCCCGCGACGTGGGGATGACGTATAAGAGTGCGAGGAGGGAGCTTAAGTTGATGGGCAATAAACTTGGCGGGTTTCGCGGCCATAAAGGCACGCTTCCATTCTGACCAGATTAATCACCGAACCTTCGTTCTGGGCGTAAAGTAAATCAAATGACAGTTCATCAGTGGCCACACCATCTAAACCGCGCACATCACCTTTTTCAACCCGCAAACGATAATGATCCGGGATGCGGTACTCCACCACGCCCGAGGTTTGCATAATGGTGTCACCCGTACGCATCACGGCGTAAAAACGGCCGTCAACCACGCGCAAGCTGTGGTTCACATCAATGAGGTTTCCGTCCTTGAACTGCACTCTGCTAATGGAAAAGTAGCGGCCATCGAGCTTAGTCGTGGTGGTATACATAACCCCCGAGATCACCTGACATGCCAGCACCACAATCGGCAAGCTTAAAAGAATAACGCGCCAGTTCATAAGATGTTCATTCGTGGAAAACACCATTGCAATTGCTCGTCCGCGACATGGTGGAGCTGGCTTTTGTGGATGACAACCGAGCGTGCACGCCCGTTAGCCTGCATGCAGATAAGCTTGTAAAACTCGCCTCTCAATGACACAAACAACCGCGTGGGTTGATCAACCAGTTGCTCAAGACGCGTCATGAGCGGTTGTGTTTGCGACCTTAACTGCTCAAATTGCTCCTGGGGTGGTTGATCCACATACGTAATAATCAATTTGCCGCTGTGTATCGCATTGTCGTGCAACGGACTAGGTCCATCGCTGCGGGCGAAGTAGCCCAAAAAAAGCACACCCAGCAACGCCATCAGACTCACCGCCAGGAATCCGCGATTGTTGTAGCGGCTCGACTGCTGCGCTCGCACAGGTTCTTCTGACGTTGGCGAGCTGGCGGACACAGGTATTGCCTCAGTTTGTCCATCTTCCAGGAGTGACGTTGGCATTATCTGAGGTTGCGCATCTGCCGAGGGGGACAAAGGTACTAGTTGAAGCTGCGCATCTTCCTGGGGTGACACGGGCGTCACCTGAGTTTGCGCATCTGCCGAGGGTGGTTCGAGCGTAATGAGGTATTGAGGATTCAATAAATAACCGCGGCGCGGCAGTGTCTGGATGATGGTGCGCTCACGCTCATCACCCAGCACTTGGCGCAACGTATGGATTTGCTGATTGAGACTGCCTTGGCCCACCACTCGACCTGACCAGGCGTGGCTCATCAACTCTTCACGTGCGACTACATCACCGGGTATTTGCGCCAGACGTTCGAGCAGGCGGCTGCCAGAAAAACCCAGATCCACTTTCTCTTCAACGCCATTCGTTACCAGTGTCAGTTGATACAGGCTGGGATAGAAGCGCGCGTAGCAATCGCCTCGCCCGGTTTTAATCGTCAGGCAAGGAGGCGGCGCGAAGGTGTCGCGTGCAAGATCCTCATCCAGCATATTCATGAGGCTGATGGCAGTTGACTGCAGAGCATAGATTTCACCGGCACAATGGGCTGAGTATTCAGGCGCCTAACCGCGCAACCGCTGTGGTCGCATGCGCTGGCCAGTGAATAATAGACCAAAACAACAGGAGGGAGCGTAAGGAAGCGAAGCGGGGAGGATTTGGGGTCATTCATAAACCAGAACGCCCCGCAATGGCGGGGCGCAAAGGTCGGGCGAGTATAAAATCCGCCCGAGGGTATAAGCCAATTAACCGAGCAGAGACATAACCATGCTGGGCATTTGACCAGCTTGTTTCAGCATGGAAATACCGGACTGCATCAACATGGAGTTTTTGCTCATGTTGGCGCTTTCGCTGGCGAAATCAGCATCGGTAATGCGACCTTTCGCCATGTCAGTATTGTCTTTCATGTTGGCGAGGTTGTTGGAGGTGTGGTTCAGACGGTTGATATTGGCACCGAACTGCGCACGCAGAGTACCTATAGCGTCCAGAGCTGTGTCAACCAGGTCAATCGTAGCGTTAGCCGTCGCGGTAATCTCAGTGCCGGTGGTCGCTGCCGCAGCGCCTGCGGTGTAGGCTGCGGACATAGCGTCGATAGCGTCCGTCAACACATTAACTTCACCCGTTGCACCAGAGATATCCAATGACAGAGTTTCGGCAGACGTTGCACCAATCTGGAAGCTGACGGCAGCCGCAAATTTGCCGGCACTGGCATCACGGCTGAACAGGGCCTCACCCGCATAAGTAGTGTTGTCCATGATGTTGGCGAGTTCTTTACCTAACTCGTCGTATTCGCTTTGTAACGCAGTTAAATCGTCGGCACTGTTGGTGCCGTTAGCACCTTGGGTAGCGAGATCCTTCATGCGTTGCAAAATATCGGTCATTTCGCTGAATGCGCCTTCGGCAGTCTGCAGCAAAGAGACCGCATCACCAGTGTTGCGCATGGCAACGGCCATACCGCGCGACTGGGCATTCAAACGGGTAGCGATTTGCAAACCTGCCGCGTCATCCGCAGCAGAATTAATGCGAAAACCAGTCCCCAAACGCTGTTGGTTGATCGAAAGTGCATTGTTGGTTTTATTCAGATTGGTCTGAGTAACCAGGGATGAGTAATTTGTGTGAATCGAAAGAGCCATGTGATTATTCCTTCGTAAATAAGCTTAAAAATTTTTGCTGGAAAATTCGTCTTCTGGAAAGGTAGGGCGACCGTAGCAGTCGCTTCCTTAAGCCTCTAGCAAAAAAGTCGTTCAGCAGTTATTGCACGTGAACGACTGTCGAATTAACCCAACAGAGACATAACCATGCCGGGCATTTGACCGGCTTGTTTCAGCATGGAAATACCGGACTGCATCAACATGGAGTTTTTGCTCATGTTGGCGCTTTCGCTGGCGAAATCAGCATCGGTAATGCGGCCTTTTGCCATGTCAGTGTTGTCTTTCATATTCGCCAAGTTATTCGCGGTATGGTTCAGACGGTTGATGTTTGCACCGAACTGAGCGCGCATGGCGCCGACTAAATCCAGTACATCATTAACACTATCAATAGTGGCATTGGCGTTGGCTGCGCTCAGCTCAGTATTGGTGGTAACCGTCGACAGATCATCGGTAGGATCGGCCGCTAAAGCCGTAAACATGGCGCTGATACCGCCAAGACCGGTCGCGCCGATGAGTGTGGTCAAGTCGCCGCTGACATCAAGTGTCAGTTTTTCTGCAGAGGTAGAGCCAATCTGAAAGACAACACCCGCAGCAGTCGCACCAAACTTACCTTCATCACCGTCCGCTACACCTGCATCACTGGCGAAAAGACGCTCACCAGCATAGGTGGTGTTGCTGATAATGTTCGCCAGCTCTTTGCCAAGTTCGTCGTATTCGCTTTGCAAGGCATCGCGGTCGTCCGTGCTGTTGGTTCCGTTTGCAGACTGGGTTGCGAGATCTTTCATGCGTTGCAGAATATCGGTCATTTCGTTGAACGCACCTTCAGCGGTTTGCAACAAAGAGACCGCATCGCCGGTGTTGCGCATGGCAACTGCCATACCGCGAGACTGGGCATTCAAACGGGTAGCGATTTGCAAACCTGCAGCGTCATCCGCAGCAGAATTAATGCGAAAACCAGTCCCCAAACGCTGTTGGTTGATCGAAAGCGCGTTGTTGGTTTTATTCAAGTTGGTTTGGGTAACCAACGATGAGTAGTTTGTGTGAATCGAAAGAGCCATAGGAAGATTCCTTGGTTGGACATAAGGTGAGGCTGGCTGTAGGGGCCGCAGTAAAGAGAAGGCGACTAAAGAACCTGACGACTTAAACGAACCAGAATTTTTTTTGGCTCAGAAAGTGGCCCGCAAACCCTGCGAGCTGGGTGAGGGCATGCGTCATCGCAGATTCGAAGATATGGACTCCCGCTGCGCGAGAGTGACGGCGGAAGGGGTGAGAGTGATGTTGGAAGGGTGCGGGGCGGAGGGACGGTGGGAGGGGCGAGAGTGACGGCGGAAGGGGCGAGGGTGGCCTTAATGATTCCGTCATCCTCGCGTAGCGGGGATCCATAAACCGCAGGCTCGAAGAGATGGACTCCCGCCGCGCGAGAGTGACGAATGGAGGGGCGAGAGTGACGGCGTAAATGCGCGAGGCGGAGGTGGAAGGATGCGGGGTAGCGGTAACGGAAAAAGGTGCGACCATCGCAGCCGCTTACTTAAACAAAAAGCCGTTCAAGCACGGTGTATCGCACTTGAACGACTGTCGAATTAACCCAGTAAAGACATAACCATGCCGGGCATTTGGCCGGCTTGTTTCAGCATGGAAATACCGGACTGCATCAACATGGAGTTTTTGCTCATGTTGGCGCTTTCACTGGCGAAGTCGGCATCAGTGATGCGGCCTTTTGCCATGTCAGTGTTGTCTTTCATATTCGCCAGGTTATTAGCGGTGTGGTTTAGGCGGTTGATGTTTGCGCCGAATGATGCGCGCAAGGTGCCGATGTCATCCAGAATGGCATCGATCCGGTCGATATTGGCGTTGGCGTTGGTGCCAGTCAGTTCAGTGCCCGCAGCAGGAGTGCCGGCCGGGGTCGCGGAGAGGGTATTGAATACGCTGCTGATTTGGCGCAAACCGGCGGCGTTCGAAGCGCCCACCAAGGCGCCCAATTGGGTCGCAACATTGACGGTCATTTTCTCGCCAGAGGTAGCACCAATCTGGAGGGCAACACCAGCGGCAAGACCGAATTTTCCGGCGGCGCCGGTGCCGATAACGCCAGTAGCATCAGCAGCAAAAAGGCGCTCACCTGCATAAGTGGTGTTGCCCAAAATGTTCGCCAGTTCTTTGCCCAACTCGTCGTATTCGGACTGCAGTGCGGTCTTGTCATCGGCGCTGTTAGTGCCGTTGGCAGCTTGGGTCGCCAGATCTTTCATGCGCTGAACGATGTCAGTCATTTCGCTGAACGCACCTTCTGCGGTTTGCAGCAAAGAAACCGCATCACCAGTATTGCGAATGGCCACTGCCATACCGCGAGACTGTGCATTCAAACGGGTGGCAATCTGCAAACCTGCCGCGTCATCCGCAGCAGAATTAATGCGAAAACCAGTGCCCAAACGCTGTTGGTTGATCGAAAGCGCATTATTGGTTTTATTCAGGTTGGTTTGGGTCACCAACGATGAGTAGTTGGTATGAATTGACAGAGCCATAGGAAGATTCCTTGGTTGGATTAAGACGAGGCTGGCTGTAATGGCCCGCAGTAAAGGTATGGCGACCAAGGAACCTGACGACTTAAATGGACCGGAATTTTTTATGGCTCAGCAGACAATGCCTTACAAACGCGTAAATTGGGCAAGAGTGACCTCACCCGTCATCCTCGCGCAGCGGGGATCCACCTTGTAGTCAATGAAATGTCGTGAGGACGACGCCGGCTTCAATCACACGCGCTTCGACGATTTTTTCACTGCGCAAATTCTTTACGCGGATCACAGCGCCTTGTTCGCCGTGTTCCAGCGCTTCGCCCATAGTTGTGGCGCTAATGCCGTCTTGGTTGGCGATCATTTTTACCTGTTGACCACGGCGCACTAATAGCGGTTTGGCAAGCAAGTTGGGGGTGATTAATTGATTTGCGCGCAGACGGCGTTTGGCCGCTTGGCCGACTACGTTATCAATGCCATTTACAAATCCGCGCTGGGATTTGCGGATGTTCAGCTCTTCCACTTTGAGTTGCTCGGCTGTAATGGTGTCGCCGCGCTCTATCACGGTTTGGGCGAAAACGGCGGGTACCAAAACCGTTGCATCAACGTAGACGTTCACCTTCCAAGTAGGCGTGTCTGCACAGCTAAGGGTTAATTGTTGGCGCGCCATAATTGAGTTGGTGTCGCTGGTGACTTGCGGCAAATGGCTGCAAGGGGCGATGACTTCGCTGTTGGTTGTGTGGGCGTGGGTGAGGGTGTGGGTAAACCGTGCGTTTTTCCAGCCTTGTGCAGCGGCTTCTTGCTGCAGTTGCTGTTTCAGGTATTGCTCAATCGCCTGCTCAATTTGTTGATTGGCATTCCGCTGAGCGTAAAGCGCATCGGGCATAACACCCGCCAATAAAACCAGCACTGCCAAAAAATTTCTTTTCATCACCCTTCGTATTCCTCGACTACACGATTCTCGCTTACACACCAGAAAATCCACTAACACGTCACCCGACTATCGCCATGCGGAAGCTGCGTTTCCGCCTATTTTTGAATGCGTCGCTAAAGGCGGAAAAAGTATGGTCGGGCGAGTGCCTGAATTTCTTTAAATATCAATTAAATCAATGCCTTATTTGTTGGAATGGTTTGTGCTCATGGTTCGTTCTGAAGCTTATGCAACGGCTGGTGTTCAGTAATGAGTATACGTATTGATGACGCTTTAGGCATTCATGCCCAAACCCTTAATTTGCGCGTGCAGCGCAGTGAAATTCTTGCGGCCAATCTGGCCAACGAAGATACGCCGGGCTTTCAGGCGCGTGATATCGATTTCAGTGCAGAAATGCGCCGGTTGGAAAGCGGCTTTAGCGCAAGCCCGGGTGTGGCGACTGAGCTTTTATACCGCGTGCCGACCCAACCCTCGCTCGACGGCAACACGGTTGAGCTGAGTGTTGAACAAGCCGCTTTTTCGAAAAACTCCATGGACTTTCAGAACAGTCTTACTTTTCTCAACATGAAATTCCGCGGCCTTAAGCAAGCCATCGAGGGGCGATAAGTTATGGCTTTTGACTCGATTTACCGCATCGCCGGCTCGGCAATGAATGCCCAGACCGTCCGTTTGAACACCATCGCCAGTAACCTGGCAAATGCCGATTCAGTTGCCGGTAATGCAGAAGATGTTTATCAGGCGCGCAGACCCGTCTTTGCTGCTGTTTATGGCAACGATCAGCTTACGCGCAGCGTGGGCATGGGCGGCGCCCACGTTCAGGTGCTCGATGTGGTGTCCGCCGGGCGCGAACCCGAGAAGCGTTATGAACCGGATAATCCGCTGGCCGATCGCGATGGTTATGTGTTTTACACCGATATCAATGAAATCGAAGAAATGACCGACATGATGTCTGCCAGCCGCAGCTTCGAAACCAACGTCGAAGTGCTCAACCGCATCAAAAGCATGCAGCAAGGTTTGCTCAAGCTAGGAGAAATGTAATGACTACGGTCAATTCCCTTGATCAGTCCAAGCAAACCTATGGCATCGATGAAGCCATCAAACAGAGCGTTAACGTCAGTGACGCAACGCAGATGGAAAACCAGTTCATCGCTTTGATGGTGGCGCAGATTCAGAATCAGGACCCTACCAATCCTGTGGACAGCACCCAGTTTCTTCAGCAGTACTCCGCCATGTCCCAGGTAAAAAGCCTGGAAAACATGTCCGAGCTGAGTAAAAGCAACCTGGTATTGCTGGATAACCTGCAGACCTTGACCGCCTCTGGACTGGTCGGACAGGAAGTCAAAGTTGCGGTGAGCCGCATGCAGCTGGATGCCGAGCCGGTAAAAGCGCAGATCAATTTGCAACACGCATCAAGCTCAACCGTGCTGACCTTAAGGGACCGCAACGGCGTGAAAACCGAGATTCCACTGGGGGCTCACGCCGCAGGTTTAGTGCCTTTTGAAATTGACCCGAAGGCCTTGGGGTTGGAGCCGGGTGACTACGCCTTGGAAATTACCACTGATGCCGGTGAATACCCGCAAATCGAAATTTCCGGTTTGGTGAGCAGTGTGCGCGTCAGTGCTAACGGACCGATATTGGATGTTGTCGGTGCCGGGTCTGTGCCTTTTTATAACATCACCGAATTTGGTCAAGCCTCCCTCGCTGGGCTGCTTTAGTCGCCATTCATTTACTTTATTTTTAAATAACAGGTTAATCACATGAGCTTCAATATCGCCCTGACCGGTCTGAACGCTGTCAACGAAAAACTCGGTGCCGTTAGCAATAACATCGCCAACGCCGGCACTACCGGCTTCAAATCCTCGCGCGCGGAATTCGGCAGTATTTACGCCGACAGCCGAGCCATGGGGGTGGAAGTTCTGGGATTGACTCAGAGCATCAGCCAGGGTGGCTCGCTGGTGACCACCGGGCGCAATCTCGACTTGGCCATCAGTGGCGGCGGTTTTTACATCAACCGAGCCAGCAACGGCGATATCAGTTACTCCCGCGCAGGGGTCTTCGGCGTCGACACTAACAACAATTTGGTCAATGTCTCCGGGCAGTTTTTGCAAGGTTATCCCGTGGATGCGCAAAACAATCTGCAGGTGGGGACGGTGAGTAACCTGAAGTTACAAACCACCAATATTCCGGCTCAAGCCACCGACGCCCTGGATTTTGTCTTGAATTTGGATGCCAACCAGCAGGCGATTCCAGCTTCTCTGCCATTTGATGCCAACGACATCAACACCTACAACTCCACCTACACCACCAAGGTGTTCGATTCTCAGGGTAAAGAGCACACGCTGACTCAGTACTTTGTGAAGAACGCGGACAACAATTGGACGGCGCACTATCACGTAGACGGTACCGCTGTGCTGGATGGTGCGGGCGACCCGGTCACTCAATCGTTGACGTTCAACAGCAATGGCCATATGACCTCGCCGTACGACTACGCCGGTGCCCTGGTTAATGATCCAGCCAACCCGCCGAACCATGTGGACGTGGTTATTACGGCGCCCTTGGCTGGCGGCGTGGATGACCTGGCGATCACCTTGAATTACGGCGGCGGCACCATCGGCGGTTCTACCCAGTTCGGTTCCGATTTTATGGTTAACCGAAACGATCCAACCGGCTACGCCGCGGGTGAACAAACCGGTATCGCGGTGGAGAAAGATGGAAAGATCTACGCCACCTTCAGCAATGGCGAGCGTCTGCTGCAAGGTCAAATTGTGCTGGCCAACTTCACCAACCTGGATGGACTGAGAAATGTCAGCGGCACCTCCTGGGAACAAACCACAGAGTCCGGCGAACCGGTCATCGGGATAGCGGGCACGGGTCAGTACGGCGTGCTTAACGCCGGTGCCTTGGAAAGCTCCAACGTCGATTTAACCCAGCAGTTGGTTGAGTTGATGGAAGGGCAGCGTAATTACCAGGCGAACACCAAAGTGTTGTCCACGGATAAAGAACTGACCCAAGTGTTGTTTAACGCAATCTGAGGCTGACCAATGGATCGTTTGGGATACACCGCAATGACCGCAGCCAGCCGCACTTTGTCATCGCTGCAAGTGCGTGCGAATAACCTGGCTAACGTGAATACCCCCGGTTTTCGCGCTGATCTGGAGCAGGCGAATGCGGTGGCTGTGGAAGGCTATGGTTATGACAGCCGCCATATGGCGCAGGTACAGAACAACGGCGTGAGCCTTGAGCCGGGCCCTTTAATGGCGACCGGACGTGATCTGGATATCGCCATTCAAGGGCGCGGGTTAATCGCCGTCGAAGATGGCAACGGCGAAGCCTACACCCGTCACGGCAGCATGCAGGTCGATTCGGAGTTGCGCCTCACCATTAATGGTCGCGCGGTGATCGGCGAAAACGGCCCGATTGTGCTGCCCGAATACGACAGCGTGCACATCGGCAGTGATGGCGTGGTGTCCGTCAAACCGCGTGGCGAGATTGTGATGAGCGAGATTGAACGCATCAAGCTCGTGGATATTCCCGCTGGCGAACTCACCAAAACCGCAACCGGCCTGCTGATCCCCGTCGATGGTCAGGAAGCTCCGGCCAATGAAGACGTGACGCTGGTTTCTGGCCATTTGGAAGGCAGCAACGTCTCGTCCATCGAGCAGCTGGTGGCCACCATGAGCCTTAATCGCCTGTTCGAAACCCAGGTAAAAATGATGAAAGCTGCCGAAGGTTTATCTGAGGCAGGTAACCGCATAATTCGTGGCGGCTAAGCGCCCGACGGAGACATAACATGAGTTCAGCATTGTGGGTGAGCAAGACGGGTTTGATCGCTCAGGATAAAGCCATGGCAACTGTGGCGAATAACCTGGCAAACGTGAATACCACCGGCTTTAAAAGTGACCGCGTTGTTTTTGAAGATTTGTTTTATGCCATTGAGCGCCAACCAGGCGCGCAGGCCGATCAGATCAACACCGTGCCTTCTGGCATTCAATTGGGCAGCGGCGTGCGCGTTGTCGGCACCCAAAAAGTCTTCACGGAAGGGAATACCCAAACCACCGGACAGCCGATGGATTTGGCGATTATCGGCA
>JBQGED010000234.1:0-7383 GCA_052039425.1 Sphingobacterium griseoflavum
GCATCATGCCGGGTGAGCTGACCTTGCGGCAGCTGACGATTCTGCTGGGAGTTTTCGCCTTGTTGCTGTCGATGGTGTGCGACAACATCACCGCTACGCTGGTGGGAATAGGGGTGGTGCAGGCATTTAAGTTGGAGCCCAAGGAGCGTATTCGCCTGTGTGTGATTTTGGTGTTTGCCGTTAATTCCGGCGGCGTCATTTTGATTACCGGGGATGTCACCACGCTTATGATTTTCAGTGAGGGTTATGTGACTATCGGCGAACTGCTCAAACTGGCATTGCCGGCGGTGGGTGGAGTGGCGCTGCTCATAGGTTTGATGAGTGTAGGCGCATCGCGCCGGATTGCGGCGGAAAACAAGGTTCACCAGGTGGAGTGGCTGGATGTGCTGATCGGCAGCATTTTTATTGCCACTATTGCGGCCACCATGATTTTCAATTTGTTATACGACATACCTCCGGTGCTCACTTTCCTGTTCGGCGTTTCCATCATGTTCATGACTGGCGGCATTGTGCATACCTATAACGAGCAGATTCACTTGCTGGAATACATTCGCCAGATCCAGTTTGACACTTTGTTGTTCTTCCTCGGCATCCTGCTATTGGTGGGCGCGCTTAAAGAGGTGGGGGTTCTGGTATTCCTGACGCAGCTTTATCTGCAGGTGGACCCAACTCTTTCCAGCTTCCTGATGGGTGTGATTTCCTCCATTCTGGACAATGTGCCTTTGACGGCCGCGCTGCTAAAGGCGGAGCCCGAACTGAGCAATTCCCAGTGGTTGTCACTGGCTTATGCAGTTGGAATAGGCGGTTCCATGCTCGTGATAGGTTCTGCGGCGGGCATTGTAGCGATGAGTAAAGTGCGCGAATTAACTTTTATGCAGTACGCGCGTTATTTACCGCATATTTTCGCGGCTTACGCATTCGGCTATAGCTTGACCCTGTTGTTGTGATTCTCCGCCCGGCGGCGTGGTGGCCGCCGGGTTTGCTGTAGGGGAAATAGCCAATGGTGAAGATTAAGGAACGATTTTACTTTTGCTAAGGACATTAAAAAGCCAAAAGCCGACAGGGTCGGCTTTTGGCTTTTAGTAAGAGCGATTTTAAGCGCGATTAAGCGGCGGCTTTTTCGCCCAGAGCTTTGATTTGGGCGTTCAGGCGGCTCTTATGACGAGCGGCTTTGTTCTTGTGGATGATGCCTTTGTCGGCGATGCGGTCAATAACGGGAACAGCTGCTGCGTAAGCCGCTTTAGCAGAATCGTGATTGCCGCTCTGGATAGCTTTCACCACGTTTTTGATATAGGTGCGCACCATGGAGCGCAGGCTGGCATTGTGTGCCCGGGCTTTGTCATTTTGGCGTGCGCGTTTTTTCGCTTGGACTGTATTGGCCACCTTAGTGCTCCTACTGTATTCAGGCTTGAAAATCAAAATTCTGGAGGAAACGGCGGGGCTCGGCCGTTTCCGGGACGCGGTATTATCCCGGTTTGACGGCAAGTGTCAATAGAATTTCCGGCGCTCGGGCGGGCCTGGCTACAGCATCCCCATGGCGCTGGCTAGAGCCTTCTTGGTTTCCGGGTCGTTGCCCAGCACGTTCGCGGGGTCGACCCCTAGACGGGCAAAGGCGGTCACTGAACCATAATCCAAGTCGTTGAATTGTTCGCGCTGGGTTTCCAGCAGAGCAACCGTCACCAGATCGGCGTAATCCCCCTGCGAAACCTGGCGGGTAAAGTTCAAATGCGTGATAGGGACGCTCTGGATGTCTTTAGGAAAATCCCATGCGGTGAGAATTTTTACGCCGATACCGGGATGCGTTGTTTTAATAATGGAATCCAGGGTAATGCTGTCTTTCAGCAAGCCTGGATGATCCTCCGCGTAAGACAGAATAGGGAGTATGCCAATTTTGTGAACCAGCCCCGCCAGGGTCGCCTGGTCCGGCCTTAGCCGGGTGTAGCGTTTGCACAACAGGGTGCACATGCCGGCGACTTCGCTGGATGTCTGCCAGACTTGGCGCAGGCGTTTGTCCACCATATCCGTGGTGGCCTGGAACATCTGCTCCATCGCCAGCCCGGTTGCCAATGTACAGGTGGTGGCCATCCCCAGACGCATCAGCGCCATGTTCAGGTCCTGAATCTCAACGGCGCCCCGATAGAGAGCGCTGTTGGCAACTTTGATAATGCGGGCGGTGAGGGCGGCATCGCTGCCAATGACGTTGGCGAGCTGTTTAACCGACGCGTTGGGATTTTCGGCAACTTCCCGGACTTTGAGCGCCATTTCCGGCATGGTAGGCAGAACGAGTTCGTCAGTTTCGATGGCATCGGTAATGGCTAGCGCAACTTTTTCGGCAAGGATGCTGCTCATGAGCGGTTCCGTGGCTGCAGTAATGAAAGGGCGGACCCCTGCTGCCGAGGGCAGGTGGGGCCGAATTCATTGTTAAGGTATAGCATAGGGCAGCTCGGACCAGCTGAATTTGGTCCCCGAACTTTTATCCTCCAAAGCTATTTCTTGAGTACGTATTTCGTCGGTAGCCACCACCAGACCTGTCCAGCTGGCAGTGTCCTGTGCGCTTGCCACCACCATTGCCACAGCTTTTTGCGGGTCCGCTGTTATTCCCAGTTCTGTACCAACGGCGGGACCTTCCGCAGTGTCACCGGCAATCCTATAGAGACGCTTTTTTGACTGCCCCTTGTAATGCATGCGCGCGACTATCTCCTGCCCGGTATAGCAGCCTTTCTTGAAGCTGATGCCATCGACTAAGTCGTAGTTGAATATCTGGGGGATAAATTCTTCTGCTGTTGCGGCCTGGACCTCGGCGATCCCCTGTTCAACCCAGAAGCGTTCAAGGCTTTGAATGGTGCCTACAGTGACGCTCGGGAGAAGCTGTTGCCAGAGTTCCATAGCCCGCGCCGGCTCGGCCCAGACTTCCAGTAGCCTTGAGGTGTGATGGAGCACAGTGAAGCCATCGCCTGATGTTGATTTGCCAGCTGCGGGCAGGTGGGCCGGCAATCCGGAAACTGGATCACCGATCAGTGCGAAGCCGACTTTTTCGGTCTGCGTGATCTCCGCCTTGGAGAAAACAATGTACTTCTTCAGCGCCGCCAATGCTGGTTCCGCAATATTGGCGCGCACTCTCAGACCGATGGTGTCAGCATCGATCTGTGCCAGGTAAAAGCTGCTGATCATGCGACCCTTGGGATTGCAGTGCGCGCCTAGAAGCACGTCCTGCTGCTCTAGACGGCGCACGTCGCAGGTCAGCTGCCCCTGGAGAAACTTGGCGGCGTCGCGGCCTTTGACCTGCAGTATCCGGTGTTCCGGCATGGCTGTGAGGGTGGTAGCGGCAGACGGGTTGGACACAGTATGGATGGAAACAAACTCGAGCCATTCGTTCATAAGCTGGATATGCACCGGTCGGTAAACGATAAGGGCTGGATGGGGTGAGGTGCCGTATAATACGGGCTTTTTTGCAGCAGAAGTAGAGTGCGAACCGTGGAATACAATCGCTTACGCTGGGCAAGCCGTCGCGGCATGCTGGAGCTGGATCTTATCCTAATGCCTTTCGTCGAGGGCGCTTACCCCACGTTGAGTGCGTTAGAACAGGCGGATTATGCGCGCCTGCTGGAATGCGAGGACCAGGATTTATTCGCCTGGTTGCTGCATCGTCAGGAGCCTGATGATGAAACCCTGCGGCCGATAGTGACCAAGGTTCGGAGCTACGCCCTTGAGCGCCCCCTATCTTGATATTCCTCTCCGCCCGTCACGCATTTACGCAGGTATATTGCTGGCGCTCTACGGCGTCACCTGGCTATTGTTGAGCCTTGCACCGGTGGTGCTGCCGTTGAGGCTACTGCTGTTGTTGGTATTTTTTGGGCTTTGCTGGCGAACGTGGCAGGAGTGGCGACGCTTACAGTCGATCCATCGGCTGCAGGTGCTGCCTGAGGGTTACCGGCTTATTACTTTGCAGGGGGAATTTGATTTGGTCGAAGGGCAGCATACGCGCTTGACCCCGTGGCTAGTGATTCTGCATCTGCGCACGACCAAACGGGTTTTCCATTTGCCGTTGCTGCCAGATAGCGCAAGCGCCGATGATCTGCGCCGGCTTCGAGTATGGTTGCGCTGTCATTAGAATCTAAGGCATCCGCCGGCGCGACTTATTGTTCTTCGCCGGCTTAGGCCTTCTTCTTACACCTACCTTGTTTCCTCGATTCCCTTCTTCTTTTATTCCTTGAGTAATCTCATTTGTGCAGCAGACGCCCCACGGATGTCGGCAGCCATGAGCGTGCGGGTTGAGGGGGGCGTTGCGATGTTACGGGTGCGGCTCGAGCTACAACTGGTGGCGGAGTTGCAACTGGCGCTTGACTCGCAACTGGTGCAGGAGCGCGAGTTGGAGCTGCCGGACGGGGTGCGGGTTTACTCGCCAGCTGACGCTCTGCATACTCGCGCACTTGGCGACGCAATTCGATGATGCGAGCCTTCAGTTTTTCATTTGCGGTAAGCAATTGTTGATTTTGAGTGGTGCGGGTTTTAGCGACCTCCTGGAGCTGCTGGTTTTCCGCATACAACTGCTCGATCAGTTTGGCCTGTTCAGAGACGAGGGATTGCAATCCCGGTTGTTCTTGATGGTACTCCGCGGGCGGCGCGGCTTTGGTATTGAGATGGCTGATATAACGCCGGAGTTTGCTGGTTTTGACGCGCTCAGCTTCCAGAGCTTCGTTCAAGTGGCGGCAACGTTGCTGGAATTTCGCCAGTAATTGAGCCTCGCTGAGGCTTTGGGTTTCTGCGACCGTACTGGACTGTTGTGCAGACATTAGGTATCTCCAGTCATTTGCTAAACGCGGCGAATGGAGACAGTGTACGTCGATGACTTTGGTGCCAATATCGCCCGGTTGGCTCAAGGGACGGCCTAGACCGGACGGCCAATAAAAAAGGCCGGTCCTTACGGAGCCGGCCTTTGGAGAGGGCGGGTAAGAGTTAACCCATTATCACTTCTACTTGAGCCTCTGAACCAGCTTGCAGGATTGGCAGCACATGCCCGTCAACCGCTTTGCCGTTCAGGGTGATGCTCTTGATCCCTTTGCTCACGCCATTCGGATTGGTGACGTTGATGTTGTAAGTAGCGCCGCGATATTTACGGGTAACTTTGAAGCCCTTCCAGCTTTTCGGAATACACGGGTTCACCGATAGACCGTTGTAGTCCGGCTTGACGCCCAGGATGTACTGAGTGATAGCAGCGAAGTTCCAGGCGGCCGTGCCGGTCAACCAGGAGTTTTTCGCTTCACCCGGTTTATAGGCGTCTTTACCGGCGATCATCTGCGCATACACATAGGGTTCAACCTTGTGCAGATCGCTGATCTCTTCCAGGAACGCGGGGGTAATCTTGCGGTAGTACTCGAACGCCTGGTCACCATTGCCTACCAGAGTTTCGGCGATCATGATCCACGGGTTGTTGTGGCAGAAAATACCCGCGTTCTCTTTGTAACCGGCGGGGTAGGTAGAGATTTCGCCGTACTCGATGTAGTACTTGGTGAAGGCCGGTTGTTGCAGCACGATCCCGTACGGGCTGTCCAACCACTCTTTAACGGACGCCAGCGACTTATGCACCATGCCGTCTTCCAGGCCGATTCCGGCCATGCCGCAGAAGCCTTGCGACTCGATAAAGATTTTGCCTTCCTCGTTCTCTTTGCTGCCGATTTTCTTGCCGTAATAGTCGTAAGCGCGCAGGTACCAATCGCCGTCCCAACCGTGTTCTTTTACGGCGGTGATCATGGCATCCACGTGTTTCTGGGCAGCCGCAGCCTCGTCTTCTTTACCAGTTTGTTTGCAGAGTTTGATGAACTCCTTGCCGTACAACACAAACAGGCCGGCAATCATCAGCGACTCTGCTGTGCGGCCCATTTTATTGTTGGTGGTCTGGAAAGACTCGTTGGGTTCGCTGGAGAAACAGTTGAGGTTCAAACAGTCGTTCCAGTCGGCGCGACCAATCAGCGGCAGGCCGTGGGGACCCAGGTTGTTGACGGTGAAGTAGAAGGAGCGCTTTAAGTGTTCGAAATGGCTGGTAGCCTTGCTCTCATCGTTGTCGTAAGGAACCTTGGTATCCAGAATCGAGTAGTCACCGGTTTCCTTGATGTAGTCAGTGGTGGACAGAATCAGCCACAGCGGGTCGTCATTGAAGTTACCGCCGATAGCATTGTTGCCGCGTTTGGTGAGTGGCTGGTACTGGTGATAAGCCGAACCGTCTTCGAATTGAGTTGAGGCGATATCGATAATGCGCTCTTTGGCGCGCTCGGGAACCTGGTGTACGAAACCGATCAAGTCCTGGTTGGAATCGCGGAAGCCCATACCGCGGCCGATACCGGACTCGAAGAAAGATGCAGAGCGGCTCATGTTGAAGGTCACCATGCACTGGTACTGGTTCCAGATGTTGACCATGCGATCCAAGCGCTCGTCACCGCTGTTGACTTGGTAAGTCGCGAGCAGATTGCTCCAGTAATTCTTCAGTCTTTCCAGTTCGGCGTTTACTTTTTCAACGGTATCAAAACGGGCAATGACGGCTTTGGCAGGATCTTTGTTGATCACGCCTTTGCTTTCCCATTTGTTGTCTTTATCGACTTCGATATAGCCGAGAACAAACACCAGTTCCTTGGTTTCGCCGGGTTGCAATTCTACTTCCAAATAATGAGAGGCGATGGGCGACCAGCCGTGGGCTTCAGAATTGCGCGGTTTGCCTTCGAATACGACGTTCGGGCGGTCGAAACTGTTATAGAGACCAATAAAGGTTTCACGATCGGTATCAAAACCTTGAATCGGTGCGTTCACGCTGTAGAACGCATAGTGATTGCGGCGCTCTTTGAATTCGGTTTTGTGGTAAATCACGGAGTCTTGAATTTCCACTTCGCCAGTGGAGAAATTGCGCTGGAAGTTCGCCATATCGTCTTCAGCGTTCCACAGACACCACTCTACGAAAGAAAACAATTTGATTTTTTTCGCGGCTTTGCTGGTGTTGGTGAGGGTGACTTTCTGCACTTCCGCCCAAGTGCCGAGCGGAATGAAATACAGCGCTTCTGCCTTGATGCCATTGCGTTCGCCGGAAATTTTGGTGTAGCTCAGACCGTGGCGACAGCTGTAATTTTGCAGATCGGCTTTAACCGGTTTCCAACCCGGCGACCAGACATCGCCACCGTCATTGATGTAGAAATATTTGCCGCCGTTGTCGATGGGCACATTGTTGTAACGGTAGCGGGTCAGACGGCGGAACTTCGCGTCTTTATAAAACGTGTAACCACCAGCGGTATTGGAGATCAGAGAGAAAAAGTCCTACTTGCCGAGGTAAGTGCACCATGGCCACGGTGTCTGGGGGTTCGGAATGCCCTATTCGCGGGCGGCGTAGTCCAAAAGACC
>JBQGED010000235.1:0-3172 GCA_052039425.1 Sphingobacterium griseoflavum
ATCCGCTTTTGGATAGCTTTGCAGCATTAGAGTTTTGCCCTCAACTCCAGCGAGCGGTTTAACTCGCTGCCAGATTTCTTCGGTGATAAACGGCATCAATGGGTGAGCGAGGCGCAAAATGGTTTCCAGCACGCGCACCAAGGTACGGCGGGTGCCGCGCTGGAGCGCCGCATTGGCGTTTTCGTCCCACAGAACCGGTTTGGACAGTTCGATGTACCAGTCGCAATAATCCTTCCAGATAAAGTCATAAATCAGCTGGCTGACCAGATCCAGACGGTGGGTGGCGAAACCTTCTTCAACCGCTTTTTCGGTTTCCTGCAGGCGGCTGATGATCCACCGGTCGGCCAAACTGAGTTCATAATCGCTATTGCCGTCGGCACCGCAATCCTGGTTTTCACAATTGCTCAAAACGTAGTTCGACGCGTTCCACAGTTTGTTGCAGAAATTGCGATAGCCCTCAACTCGACCCATATCGAAGTTGATATCCCGTCCCGTCGTGGCGAGGGAATAAAAGGTGTAGCGCAGAGCGTCAGTGCCGTAGGCGGCAATGCCGTCGGCAAATTCTTTGCGTGTCGCCTTTTCGATTTTGGCGGCATCTTTGGGGTTCATCAGGCCTGTGGTGCGTTTTTGCACCAGGGTTTCAAGATCAACGCCATCGACAATATCCAGCGGGTCCAAAACGTTGCCCTTGGATTTACTCATCTTCTGGCCTTGGCCATCGCGCACGAGGCCGTGGACGTACACCGTTTTGAAAGGGATTTGGCTATTGCCATTTTCATCCTTCACGAGGTGCAGGGTCAGCATCACCATGCGGGCTACCCAGAAGAAAATAATGTCAAAGCCCGTCACCAGAAGATCGGTGGGATGGAATTTTTTCAGCAGGTCGGTTTGTTCTGGCCAGCCGAGGGTGGAGAAGGTCCACAAGCCGGAACTAAACCAAGTGTCCAGAACGTCTTCGTCCTGACGCAGGGCAATATTTCCTGCAATGTCGTATTTACTGCGGACTTCCGCTTCAGTGCGGCCGACGTAGACTTTGCCGGTTTCGTCATACCACGCTGGAATGCGATGGCCCCACCAGAGCTGACGGGAGATACACCAATCCTGGATGTCGCGCATCCAGGCGAAATACATGTTTTCGTACTGTTTGGGCACGAATTGAATGCGGCCGTCCTCCACCGCCGCAATGGCGGGACCGGCGAGTGGTTTGGTGCTGACGTACCACTGATCGGTCAGCCAGGGTTCGACAACGACACCACTACGGTCGCCGCGCGGTACTTTCAGCGCGTGGTCGGCAATTTTGTCCATCAGGCCCGTATTTTCCAAAGCGGCAATAACGTGCTTGCGCGCCTCATAACGGTCGAGTCCGGCAAATTGCGCGGGCAGGGCGGGGTTTTCGCAGCTGTTGACTGAGCCGTCGAAATTAAAGACTTGTGCCTGCGCCAGAATGGCGGCGTTTTTGTCCAGCACATTAATTAATGGCAGGTTGTGGCGCTTGCCGACTTCGTAGTCGTTGAAATCGTGGGCGGGGGTAATTTTTACGCAGCCGGTACCGAATTCCATATCGACATAATCGTCGGCGATGACGGGAATGCGGCGGCCCACCAAAGGCAGTTCAACGAATTTTCCAATCAGGGATTTATAGCGTTCATCTTCCGGGTGCACAGCGACGGCGGAATCGCCCAGCATGGTTTCTGGCCGCGTGGTGGCGACAACCAAATAATCCAATCCTTCGGCGGTTTTGGCTCCGTCCGCCAAGGGGTATCGCATATGCCAAAGAGAGCCTTTTTCATCGCGATTTTCCACTTCCAGGTCCGAAATGGCGGTGTGCAGTTTCGGGTCCCAGTTCACCAGACGCTTACCCCGGTAAATCAGACCATCGTCATAGAGGCGGACAAATGCCTCTTGTACGGCTTTGGACAGGCCTTCGTCCATAGTGAAACGCTCGCGGCTCCAGTCGAGCGAAGAGCCTAAACGACGCAATTGACGGCTGATGTTGCCGCCGGACTCCGCTTTCCATTCCCACACTTTTTCTAAAAATTTTTCGCGCCCCAAGTCGTGACGGCTGATGCCCTGCGCGGCCAGTTGCCGTTCGACCACCATTTGTGTCGCGATGCCCGCGTGGTCGGTGCCCATCTGCCACAGGGTGTCGCAACCTTTCATACGGTGGTAGCGGATCATCGCGTCCATCACCGCATTGTTAAAACCATGGCCCATATGCAGGCTGCCGGTGACGTTCGGCGGCGGAATCATAATGCAGTAGGGTGACCCTTCACCTTGGGGAGCGAAATAATTATTTTCTTCCCAGGTTTTGTACCAGTTTTGTTCAATGGCGGCGGGTTGGTAGGTCTTTTCCATTAATCGGAGCCTATGACAATTTATTAATTAGGTTCGTAACAGCGCGTTCGGAAATCAAAGAGGGTCGCCTCCGGCTGTGCGGAGGGAAAGGGACGCATTATACATGGCAGAAAAGTGCCCGCCAGGGCGCGGTTGGTGCCTCCGGCGGATCAATTATGAACTTGGGCCAACTCGTTGCGGGCGAGAAAATACACGGCCGCTATGCTGCCATCCGCGGTTTGCTGGCTGTGTTGTGCGATGGTGACTTGATTCAACGGCAGCAGCCGGCTTTGCAGAAACGCCAGCACAAAAGCGTCCTGCGCGGCGGAGTTCTTGTGGGTGATGGTGAAACGGCACAGGGTGGTGCGGCATTCTGCTTGTTCTACAGTGCTGTCCTGCAATCGGGCGGCGTCGAATGCGCTGTGAAAACTCTCCTCCAAGGGCGCCGCCCAATCTGGGTCAAAGGCCTCGGTCATATAAGCTTCTTCCAATTCCGCTAAGGGCTCGGTGGTGGCTACGGGTTCCTCAATCGGCAGCACATCCCACGGGTGGGATTCGTCCTGTGCGGCGGGCTGTTCTTCCTCGGTGCTGTCGCGGGTTGCCGCGATTGGCCGGATGGCGATGGTAGAGGTGACAGCTGTAGTCGTCTGCGCCTGTTGCTGAGTTGGCGGACTTTGACTGGCTGCCTCCGGGATTGATACAGGCTCAGTATTCCGTGGTGTCCAGTACGATAGCAGGGCTGCTAAAGCGATGGCCGACAAAAATATCAGGTTGAGCTTGCGCATAGGTTCTCCTCGCTACCGCCAGGAGCCTACGGGCCCGGCGGTGCTATTTCAGT
>JBQGED010000236.1:0-4867 GCA_052039425.1 Sphingobacterium griseoflavum
AGCTTGGAACCTTGGAAAGCCTCATTTTGGTCGCGGGGCGGTATGAGGGTGTGGATGAGCGCTTCATCGAAACTGAAGTAGATGAAGAGTGGTCCATCGGTGATTACGTGTTGAGTGGCGGCGAGCTTCCGGCAATGGTCATAATCGATGCATTGATCCGAAGACTCCCTGGGGCGCTAGGTGATGCGGAGTCGGCCGAGCAGGACTCTTTTGTAAAAGGCCTATTGGACTGCCCTCATTACACGAGGCCGGAAGAATTTGCCGGGAGGCGGGTACCTTTGGTACTGCTGAGCGGAGACCACAAGCGGATTGAACGCTGGCGTCTGCAGCAGTCTCTCGGAAGAACATGGGAGCGCAGGCCGGAGTTGTTAAAAAGTATTCAGTTGGATTCTGCCAGTGAGATGCTGTTACAGGCATATCAGGCGGAGCGGGAAACTGAACAGTGAATTGGCAGATTTGCCGTTTAAAAAATCAGAGTTATAGCTGAGAAGCTACATATTGTTTGGGAGCATGCCATGAGTTCTAAGAACAAAATCATTCAAGAGCTGGAAAACGAGCAGCTCAAACAAAACGTTCCGGAATTTTCTCCGGGTGATACGGTTGTTGTACAGGTGCGTGTGATCGAAGGTGATCGTGAGCGTCTGCAGGCTTATGAAGGTGTCGTTATCGGCATCCGTAATCGCGGCCTGAACTCTGCCTTCACTGTGCGTAAAATCTCTCACGGGGTTGGCGTAGAAAGAACTTTCCAAACCCACAGCCCGCAAGTTGCCAGCATCGCTGTCAAACGTCGCGGTGACGTGCGTCAAGCCAAGCTTTATTACCTGCGCGACTTGGCGGGTAAAGCTGCGCGAATCAAAGAAAAGCTCAATTAATCCAAAGAGCGACGAAAGCGGCCTTCGGGCCGCTTTTTGTTTGGGGTCTGGATGTCAGCCGAAATCGCGGCAATTCACAAAAATGCTACTCTCGCTTGCGCTCTGTCACGTGGGCTTGTCATATTACGGAACCGACTGCTGCCGCCAAGGTCTGCATCTGACTGGTGTTTCTGTTGCGGCTCGGCTGCGCGGATGTTCTTAACGACTGACGAAGTAATTGCTATGAAAAATCTGTTCACCAATATTGCGGTCCGCTCCTTTTGTTTAAGTTTGGCGGTCGTCGCCGGCGCGTGCGTCGCCGAAGATAAAAAACAAGACGCCAATATCGAGAAGGTCAAGGCTGCAATTTCCGCCGGATTACAGGCGGCGAAACCCGGCATTACGGTAACCAGTGTTGAGACGTCACCCATTGCTGGGCTCTACAAAACCCAGATTGGCGAGGGGACCTTGGTTTACTCCACTGCCGACGGCAAATATTTCATCGCCGGTGAAGTTTTCGAAGTCTCTCCCGGAAAAATCGTCAATCTGACGGATCAAGAGCGCAATGTGGAGCGCGCCAAAGTTATCGCGGGAATCGATAAAAAAGACACTATTAACTTCGCCCCCAAGGGTGCGGTTAAAAAGGTGATGTATGTGTTTACCGATGTTGACTGCGGCTATTGCCGAATGCTGCATTCAAAAGTGACTGAATATAACGATTTGGGCATCGAGGTTCGCTACCTCGCCTACCCCAGAGCGGGAATTCCATCTAAGTCGTACAACAAAATTGCTTCTGCCTGGTGTGCTAAAGACCGCAACGACGCTCTTACCAAGTTGAAGAATCAGCAGGAAATCCCGGAGAACGTATGTGAAGGTAATCCGGTTGCCGCGCAGTTTGATCTAGGCCGTAAAATTGGTCTCAGCGGAACCCCTGCCTTGGTGTTCGAAGACGGTCAATTAATTGGTGGTTACGTTGAGCCCGCCCGCTTGGTGGAAATGCTCCAACTTTAATTCCCTCGCCGCGCGCGCTCGGCGCGCGCCTTCCTATATCTCTCCTATTTCGTCTAATTGACAGCCTCCAGTTGCGTCAGTATGGTTGCCTAACTTTTTGCCTGTGATTTGGCTCAGGCAGCGTAATAACACAGAGGTGTCAGATTGAAGCCAGTCAATATTGGTATTTGTGGCCTGGGTACTGTTGGCAGCGGTACCGTGAAGGTGATCCTGCGCAATCAGGCGGAAATTAAAGCACGTACCGGTTGTGATATCCGCATAACGCAAATTGGCGCCCGCCGTCAGAACCACAATCTGGATTTCGCCGATATTCCTTTTACTTCCGACATATTCGCGGTTGCGGAAAATCCCGAAATCCACATTTTGGTCGAGTTGATTGGTGGTACTACTATTGCCAAAGAATTGGTTGAAAGGGCGATTGCCAACGGCAAACATGTGGTCACAGCTAACAAAGCGTTGATCGCCCAGCATGGCAATGCCTTGTTCCAAAAAGCTTATGAGAAAGGCGTCAGCATCAATTATGAAGCGGCGGTAGCCGGCGGCATCCCAATTATCCGTTCGCTGCGTGAGGGGCTATCGGCTAACCGCATTGAATGGCTGGCAGGGATAATTAATGGTACTGGCAATTTCATTCTGACTGAGATGCGCGATAAAGGACGCGCATTCGAAGATGTTCTCAAAGAAGCTCAGGCGCTGGGGTATGCTGAGGCCGATCCCACTTATGACGTGGAAGGTATCGATGCTGCTCATAAACTGGTGATTTTAGCGGCTCTGGCATTTGGTATGCCGCTGCAGTTTGAAAAAGTATTCACAGAAGGCATCAGCAAGATTTCGCCGGTGGATGTGGCCTATGCTGGAGAGCTGGGCTATCGCATCAAACATCTGGGTATTGCCCGTAAGCACGACCATGGAGTTGAGCTGCGGGTGCACCCCACTCTGATTCCTGAGCGCCGCTTGATTGCCAATGTCGATGGCGTTGCCAACGCGGTGGTGGTCAAGGGTGACGCTGTCGGCCCAACTTTGTATTACGGCCCCGGGGCCGGCTCAGAGCCCACAGCATCAGCGGTGATTTCCGACATCATGGATCTCAGTCGCACCCTTAACGCGAAGCCCGAGGTCCGAGTTCCTTACCTGGGCACACGCTTTGAACAGCTCCAGAACTATCCGATCCTGCCGATTGAAGCCATAGAAACCTGTTATTACTTGCGCATGTCGGCGCTGGACAAGCCGGGAGTTCTGTCCCGCATTACTCAGATATTGAGCGACGCCGGCATCAGTATTGAAGCGCTGATTCAGAAGCAACCTTGGCAGGGTGAGACTGAGGTGCCGGTGATCCTGTTGACCAACCGGGTGCGCGAGAGCGATATCAACCGGGCAATTGAACAGATCGAACAACTGGACAGCATCCGCCATAAGGTGGTCAAGATTCGGGTCGAATCCCTGTCATAAACTCCCTCAAGGTTTAACTACACGTGAAATACATTAGTACGCGCGGTGCCGCTCCGGCACTTGGTTTTGAAGATGTGGTGCTTACTGGTCTCGCCAGTGACGGCGGTTTGTATGTGCCGGAGACACTGCCACAGTTCTCGCGGGCGGAGATCGCCTCCTGGGCTGGGTTGTCCTACCGCGAACTTGCCTTCAAGATCATTTCTCCTTTTGTCGCGGGCGCTATTCCGGACGCCGACCTCAAGCGCATTATCGATACCTCCTACGACAGCTTTCGCCATCAGGCCATAGCGCCGCTGGTGCAGACTGGCCATAACGAGTGGATCCTCGAGCTGTTCCAAGGTCCGACCCTGGCATTCAAGGATTTCGCCCTGCAATTTCTCGGACATTTGCTGGATTACATCCTGGCCAAGCGCGGTCAGAAAGTCGTAGTGCTCGGTGCTACTTCCGGTGATACAGGCTCGGCAGCGATCGAAGGCTGCCGCCGCTGTGAGAACGTGGACATCTTTATCCTGCACCCCCATCAGCGGGTGTCCGAAGTGCAGCGCCGGCAGATGACCACCGTGCTGGAAGCCAATGTTCACAACATCGCTCTGCGCGGCAATTTCGACGATTGCCAGAATTTGGTCAAAGCGAGCTTTGCGGATCAGTCGTTCCTGCCTGCAGGGCGGCAGTTGGTGGCGGTGAACTCCATCAACTGGGCGCGCATCATGGCGCAGATCGTTTACTACTTTTACGCAGCCCTCGCCTTGGGTGCGCCGCATCGGAAAGTATCTTTCTCCGTCCCCACCGGTAACTTCGGCGATATTTTCGCGGGTTATCTGGCACAGCGTATGGGCCTGCCGGTGGAGCAATTGGTGATCGCCACCAACAGCAACGACATTCTCCATCGCTGCATTAGCGGCAATGACCACAGCAAAAAGCCGCTGCAACACTCCTTGTCCCCCAGTATGGACATCATGGTGTCGAGTAACTTCGAGCGCATGCTGTTTGATCTCTACGAGCGCGATGGCGGCCAGATTCGCCAATTGATGGATGAGTTCAAGACCTCCGGTCGTTTAACGCTGGCGGCAGAGCCTTTGCGCAAAGCTCAGAGCTTGTTCAGCAGCTACCGCTTGAGCGATGAGGAAACTGTTGAGGTGATCCGGGAGGTGTTTGAGTCCACGGAAGACCTCCTCGACCCGCACACGGCCATTGGCGTGCAGGCGGGGCGCAAAACCCGTAAAGACGCGTCCACTCCTATGATTTGCTTGGCGACTGCGCATCCGGCGAAATTCCCTGAAGCCGTACGCAAATCGGGCCAAGGCCAGGACCCAGCGCTGCCGCATCACATGCACGACCTGTTCATTCGCGAAGAGCGTTATCAGGTGCTGGACGATAACCTGGATCATCTCAAGGCATTTATCAGCCGAAATATCCGCGCTTGATGTCGCCCTACGGTTTTCCGTAGGCGTCATCGCTCTTATCTGGTGCGGCCACAATAAGGCCGCACCAAGCTAACCTATCTCGGTCTCTCCAGGCCGCCATTTGGCGCCTTTTTCTTTCGTCTGCGCATGGAA
>JBQGED010000237.1:0-4709 GCA_052039425.1 Sphingobacterium griseoflavum
CAGGCGGACCGTGTGTCAGCGCTGGAAAATCAGAAATTCACTCCGTGATTTTCAGCTTTCCGTCGGGCTCCGCCTCCGTCCCTAAAAAGTCAGCGCCAATTTACCATTCTCACCGAGCTAAAGGTACTGGCTCATCAACAAACGGCTTCTCAAACAAGTGTTTATGCGGAATATCAAGAGCCGTTGTTATCAATAAAACGAAAAGTCAGGTTGATTCGCGGCTCCGCGGCGCGGGTAGTCTTGGGGATGCCGTGACGCCAGTAGCGCTGCGTCTTACGCGCCATTTCCAAAAGATCGCCATTGCAAAGATCTACCGACAGAGATTCAGCCTCCAGCTGGCGCAGGGGTTTTAGCACAAAGCGACGGGCACCACCCAACGATAAAGAAGCGATAACAGGCTCAGGACCAAGCTCTGGTTCCTTATCCGCATGAAATCCCATACCGTCCGCCCCGGTGCGGTACCAGTTAGCGAGCATACTGTTAAAACGCGCCCCGCACGCAGCCTCCAAACGCTGCTTGAGAGCGAGCAACTCATGCGTCCAAGGTGCCGGGGTGAAAGTAGTGCCGGAATATCGATAGATCGCATCCGCCTCGCCGTGCCATGCCTGCAAGCGGGGAATGCGATGGGTTTTGCCGGCGATGGTCAGGGTCGGCTGGTCCCACTGCAAAGTTGCACGCAGCCGCTCGTATAGTTCGCTCGCCTCCTGATTAGTCAGCCAGCCGCGCCACAACCGAACAGAGGCGGAAGGAAGAGGCAAGGTCTGCCAGCCCGCAGTCGGAAACAAAGACGGTTGGTCGCGATGGTGCATCGGCCTTTAACTCCCAAAAACCTGGGGCTCCATTTCCATGGCGACACCAAAGCGGCCCATCACGTCGTGTCGAATAGCCTCCGCCGCCGCCAGCACAGCCGTGGCCTCTACTCGCGCAGGATTGGTAAGCACCAATGCCTGATGCTCATGAACTTTAATTTGCTGAAATACCCGGCCGCGCCAACCCGCCTGGTCGATCAACCAAGCCGCTGCCAGTTTACGCATAGGCGCAGCACCGGATTTTTGCGGCACATCATAGGATGGCATGGAGGGATAGCCGCTTTGCAGGGTTTGGAATAACGACCAGGGCACTATTGGGTTTTTAAAAAAGCTGCCGCAGTTGGGGATAAGTTGCGGGTCCGGCAGCTTGCTGCGCCGCACATGGCAAACGGCATCAAATACGGCTCGGGCTGTTATATCGCCAGTCAATTGTTCTCGCAGTGCCGGATAAGAGACCTCCGGAGAAAATTGCAAAGGTAGCCGCAGCACCACCGCAGTGATGATAAAACGATCGCGCAGACGGTGTTTGAATACGCTGTCGCGGTAGGCAAATTCACATTCTTCCGCGTTAAGAGAAACCGGTTCTCCTCCCGGCAAAGCAAGCCCTTCGACACGCTCGATAAAACGGTGAATCTCCACGCCATAGGCGCCGATATTTTGTACCGGCGCGGCACCGACTGTGCCGGGAATCAGGGCGAGATTTTCCAAGCCGTAGAAGCCACGGCCCAGACACCACTCCACCAAGTGATGCCAATGTTCTCCTGCGCCGACTTTTACCGTTGCGTGGGTTTCCGTCAGTGCCAGAACTTCCCGGCCTTTGATGCACATATGCAGCACCAGCCCTTCAAGACGCGACCGCAATACCACGTTGCTGCCGCCACCCAACACGTGCAGCGGCAAGTGCTCGTCCCGCACTAATACAAGGGCCTCGCGCAAATCCTCCACGGTATCCACCGGGCACAGGCGCTCCGCCGTTGCAGGTACGGCCAGGGTATTAAAGGACTGAAGATCGACCTCACGCTGCAGTCGCATATCAGGTGGTGGATCTCGCCAATGCGCGGATTTCCGGGCGTTTTTCCAGAATATCCGCGAGCAGCCCATCCGCCGCTTCTTCGATCAAATCGAGGACCAGCTCAAAGCCGTCGCTGCCGCCGTGATAAGGGTCCGGAACCTCCAGATAAGTCTGCTTCTGGCTGAATTCCAGGAACAGGCCAAGGTGGCCGACAAATCCTTCGGGACGCAGCGCTTTGAGCGCCTGCAGATTCTGCCCGTCCATCGCCAGCACATAGTCAAAATCGTGGAAATCCGTAACGGTTACCTGACGACCGCGCTGTTCGCTCAAATCATAGCCGCGCCGCAACGCCGCCTTGCGGCTGCGGGCATCCGGAAGTTCACCAATGTGCCAACCGGAGGTACCGGCGGAATCCACCAGAATGTAGCGCTCCAGACCGAGCCGCCGCACGCGGTCTTCTAACACACCCTGCGCCGTGGGCGATCGGCAGATATTGCCTAGACACACCATCAATACCTGTATCGGTTTCATAAGCTTTGCTCCAACAAACGTTTCACCCGCTCGAGATCTTCTGGTGTATCCACACCGCCGGGTACCGGGACGCACGCAGGCGCCACATGGATCTGATGACCGTTGGCGAGAACCCGGAGCTGCTCAAGTTTTTCAAAGGCTTCGAGAGCGGCAACCGGCCAGGTGACAAATTTATGCAACAGTGCCACGCGGTAGGCGTAGAGCCCTATATGCCGCTGCGCCAGTTCCGCCGCCGGCAATTGCGGCTCGAGGGAAGAATAGGTGTCGCGCCCCCAGGGAATAGGTGCGCGAGAAAAATACAGCGCCTTTTGCTGCAGATCGCAGACGACTTTGACGATATTCGGATTGAAGCAGTCGGACGCTTGATGGAGAGGTTCGGAGAGGGTCGCCACGCTCGCACTTGGGTTATCCGCGAGATTGCGCGCCACCTGGTTGATCACTTCCGGCGGCAGCAATGGCTCATCACCCTGGACGTTCACCACTATGGCGTCATCCGCCAGTCGGAGTTGGGTGACCACCTCTTGCAGACGGTCGGTACCGGACTCGTGGTCCGCGCGGGTCATGCATACGCGCGCGCCGAAGTCGGCGGCAGCGTCCGCGACGCGCTGGTCGTCGGTGGCGATCCAAACATCAGTGGCGGCGCTGCGGTTTGCAGCCTCATAAACCCATTGAATCATCGGGCGGCCGGCAATCAGTTTCAAAGGTTTGGCTGGCAACCGGGTGGAGCCGTAGCGGGCGGGAATAATCACGGAAAACGGCGTCATGAATACAACCTGGAATCAAGAGATACGGGAATTGACCAGCGTCTGACACAAATGATCGATCAGCACCTGGGGAATCTGCGCTTCCACCACCAGCGCCCACCACTCATCCGCGGCGAAGGCTCGCACCTTAACTGCGTCCTTTTCGGTCATCAACACCACAGGCTCGCGCAGCGCTGAAAAATCCTCGGGGGTAAAGGCGTGATGATCAGGAAATGCCCGCGTAGTGCCATGGAAGCCGAGACTCTGCAAAGTGGTAAAAAACCGTTGGGGATTGCCAATGCCGGCAATCGCGGTGGCGCCATTTAGGTCCAGCTGCCCCAGCGGCACACGCCGACCGGTTTTGACATGGCGCCAAGCCACCGGCTGAAGCATCATCAAATGAGTTTTTCCGGGTGGCAGCCAGTCGGCAGCGAACAACCCACCGTTGAGCAACACGGCATCCACTTCCAATAACCGGCACGCTGGCTCCCGCAGTGGGCCTACCGGCAGGCAATGGCCGTTGCCCAGCCGACGCTGACTGTCGACCACCGCAATTTCCCACGTCCGCGCGAGGCGGTAATGCTGCAACCCGTCGTCACTGAGAATGATATCGCCCAGTTGTTGTTGTTCGACGCATTGCACCACGGCGACCCGGTCCGCGCCTACCACCACCGGACAACCAGTGGCGGCCGCAATCAGCACCGGTTCGTCTCCATAGATCTGCGGATTGGCATCTACAGGTAGAACTCTTACAGAAGCTGCAGTGGCTCCGTAACCTCGGCTGATCACCACAGGTTTAAAGCCGCGCTGCTGGAGGATTCGGGCGAGGGAACTAATCGTGGGGGTTTTACCGGTGCCACCGACGCTGATGTTGCCAATAATAATGACAGGGAGAGCGGACTGATACGAAAAGCGGCGCTGCTTGGTGCGGCGCCGCTTGCTTAGAAATCGAAACAACCACGAGAGCGGCAGGAAAAGCCAGAGCCAATCCGGCCGTGTGTACCACTGCCGCTCCAGACTGCGATGCAATCTGCCCATCGGGCTTATTCTTTACCCGATGGGTTTCTGGTGGTCATTGTCAGATTGGTGTACCCGAGACGGCCCGCCGCATCCATCGCTTGCACGACTTTTTCATACGGCACATTGGCGTCCGCGGTGATGATGAAAGGCAATTCTTTATTGCCCTGCCCCTTCACCTCGATGGCCGTCAACAAGGTTTGCATTTGACTGTTGACAAGACTTTCACCGTTGACCGCATAACTGCCATCGGCACTGATCATCACTTCGATTTTGTCCGCCAGCGGCAGAGCCTGCTGACCCTCCGCCTCCGGCAGGTCCACTTTCAAATGGGTTTCCTTGGTGAACGTGGTGGACACCATGAAAAAGATGAGCAGCAGAAACACCACGTCGATGAGCGGCGTCAGGTTGATTTCGTCGTGCTGTTTGCTTTGTCGGCGAAAATGCACAGAAACGTCCTCAGCCTGTTTTCAGATCGACACGACGCTCACTGTGCAGCGCGTCGACCAGCTTGATTGCCTCCTGCTCCATAGTCACTACCAGAGTGTCCAGTCGGCGCAGGAAAAAGCGGTGGGCGAGCATTGCTGGGATTGCCAC
>JBQGED010000238.1:0-6608 GCA_052039425.1 Sphingobacterium griseoflavum
AACGATCACCGCCCCATTCCAAGTTTGATCCAGCTTTAGCGCCGCCGCCACGGCGCCGCCCGAGGAAACGCCGCAGGAGATACCCTCCAAACGAGCCAGATCGCGCATGGTGCGCTCTGCATCCATCTGTGAAATATTGAGGATCTGGTCGATATTCTGATCATCAAAGATCTGCGGCAGATAATCCGGTGGCCAGCGGCGAATACCGGGAATTGCAGCTCCTTCCTCCGGTTGCAGACCGATAATCTGAACGGCGGGGCTTTGGCTTTTCAGATACCTTGAAGTTCCCACGATGGTTCCGGTTGTACCCATAGAGCTTATGAAATGAGTGACAGTCCCATTTGTCTGGCGCCATATTTCGGGACCGGTGGTTTCGAAGTGCGCCAGCGGGTTATCTGGATTAGCAAACTGGTCGAGCACTTTGCCCTTGCCCTCCTTTTCCAGCCTCTTAGCTAGATCACGGGCTCCCTCCATACCCTCTGCCTTGGATACCAGGATCAGCTCCGCACCATAAGCGAGCATCGACGCTTTGCGCTCATCCGTGGCGTTATCCGGCATGATCAAAATCATCCGATAACCGCGAATGGCAGCAGCCATGGCGAGCGCTATGCCGGTATTGCCGCTGGTCGCCTCGATCAAGCAGTCACCGGGGCGAATCTCGCCGCGCGCTTCCGCGTGACGAATCATGGACAAGGCCGGGCGGTCTTTTACCGAACCCGCCGGGTTGTTGCCTTCGAGCTTGACCAACAAAGTGTTTGCGCCTGATCGTCCCAGTCTTTGCAGCCGCACCAGCGGAGTGTTACCAATAAACTCTTCTATAGTCGGATAGTGTTGCATGAGATTTCTGGACGGCTGACGGTGGCAAAAAGGAGGCATATTCTAGCCGGATTTATGCTATCGTGAAACGCCAGCCGGCCGTCGGAATCACGCGAGACTCCGCAAAGCGGACGCTATCAAAAAGCTAAAACGCGCGTTTTCCGCAAATCAACCGCCAGCAAGCGCGGAAAATAAAAAACTGAACACCCTTGAAAATTCAGCCACATTCGTGACGCTTCAACACTATGATTCACACGCGACCTTTTACTCGTCGAATTGTTCTTTTAGGTGTACTGCCTGTCTTTCTCGCCATATGCCTTTTGGCTGTGACATTTATTTTTATTCAGGGGCGACTGATCAACTCTCTGGAAAGACAAATCAGCGATATTGCGGAGGGGACGCTGCTACCGATTTTGGCAAATGACTCCATCGATCACGCATTACTTGTGCAAACCGCGCAACTGGTATTGGGCATCGAAACGATTTCACACCTCAGTGTTTACGACGACAGTATAAAAAAGATCGAAAATTTGGCGCTGCCAATCAATAACCTGGATAAAATTCCTCTCCAGACGACCAAATCGATAAAGTCAATACACAATATTGCTTATTACAGTATTCCGGTCACCAGTGATAGCACCCAAAGATGGCTGATCGTTGGCATCCAGAAAAGCGCTCTTGAAGTATCTCGCTACCAGGGGTACCTGATTTTGATGTCTATTGCCGTCTTTGTTTTCCTTCTCACTCTGCATTTCTCTTCGCGCCTCTACGACGCTGTTACGACTCCACTCAAGGATATTCTGAACGACCTGCGTCAAACGCTGCTCAATCATTCGGGAAAACTGCTCAACAATAGTAAAAACCATCTCTACAACGAGCTGATTGAAACCTTAAATGAGATGATTCTTATGCAGCAGTCGATTCGCGAAGAGATGCAAATAAACGTCGATCAGTCCACCAAAGAGCTGCGGGAAACTCTAGAAACGGTGGAAATTCAGAACATCGAATTGGATTTTGCGCGCAAGAATGCCTTGCAGGCCAGCAGAGCCAAATCTGAATTTCTCGCCAATACCAGTCATGAATTACGAACACCATTGAATGGCATACTGGGTTTTACTAGCCTGCTGCTTAAAACCAATATTTCCAACCAGCAGAAAGACTATCTCAGCACCATAGAACAATCAGCTCAGGGCTTACTTACCGTTATCAACGATATCCTCGATTTTTCCAAGCTAGAAACCGGACAACTTACCCTAGAGTACAAACCGATTTATGTGCGCGAACTGATCGAAGAGGTATTCGCCATCTACGCACCACAAGCGCATGAAAAAAACATGCGTCTAGTATCGATTATTAATCACAATGTACCGCGCAATTTGCTGGGCGATCCCCTGCGGCTCAAACAGGTCATCAGCAACCTGATATCGAATTCCATAAAATTTTCGCTGCATGGAAATATTGTGGTGCGAGCGATCAGCCTGGGGGAAATGGATAATCAAATCGAGATCAAATTCAGCGTCACTGACCACGGTATAGGCTTGTCTCACGAGCAGCAGGAAAATCTTTTCTCCGCATTTACAAAAGTCGACAATAGTGACAGCCGCTTCCAAGGAGGCACTGGATTAGGATTGGCTATCGCCAAGGGGCTTGTGGATCGCATGAAGGGAGAAATCGGTGTTGATAGTGAATTGCAGAAAGGCGCCACCTTCTGGTTCACCGTCCGTTTGGGAATCGACAGACAGCGAATATCACAATCTCCATTCGTTAATTCTCTCTACGGTCTTAATGCTCTTATTTTTGACTGTAATCCCGTGTGTCGCATGGAAATTACCCATCTGCTATCAAACTGGGGTGTAAATTTTGTTGAGGAGAATGTATTCAGCAATATTTCCAATGTGATTGCGGCGAATCATGAAAATCAGCCGGTCGACATACTGATTTTGGATGCCCATACCGAAGAAAATAATTTTGACCGGGAGCGGCTGCTGGAGGGAATTCAAAAAATTCGCATGATATTCAAGCTGCCCACCGTTGTGCTGGCTCCCCCTGCCCTGCAACGCATCCTACAGGAAGATATGGCGGGGCTTAACTCTCTTATAGTGCAGCGACCGGTAGTACATAGCCAGCTGCATCAGGCCATGTGCAGTCTGCTCAACATTGCCCAACGCTTGCCGGTGGGCGCACCGGAAAGCACCGCACAACCTTTGGTTAAAAATGAAGGCCTGCGTATTCTGGTCGTCGACGACAACCCCGCCAATCTCAAGCTGGTTTGCGAGTTCCTGCGTGGATTAGGTGTAGCAACGAAAGCGCTTAACAATGGCTATGACGTTATAGAAGCATGTGATAAGGAATCTTTTGATCTTATCTTAATGGACGTGCAGATGCCGGGAATGGATGGATTGGAAACGACCAAAGCATTACGCGCGCGCGAAACGGAAAGGCGCACGCCGGTCGTGGCGCTGACTGCACACGCCGTCAATGAGCAAAAAACACAATTACTGCTGGCAGGCATGGACGACTTCCTCAGCAAACCCGTCAGCGAAGATGACCTTAAACATATTATTGAGCGCTGGGCCAAATCCGGCGCACGGATTGAAACGCAAGAAACCCACTCAGTCGACACAGCGGAAATTATCGCCCCAACACAACACACCGCCGCTACACCAATAAGAGAGGACAGTGCCACGTTTTTTGATTGGGGTGAATCCATGCGGCTTGCTAGAAATAAACCAGAGCTCGCAACAGACATGCTCAAAATGTTGATTGCGTCACTGCCAGTGACCACGGCGAATATTAAAGAAGCGATCGCCAATAAGGATATGGATCGCCTTTTAGAGATAACGCATAAACTGCATGGCGGCTGCTGTTATTGCGGCGTTCCCGCCCTAAGATTGGCGAGCAAATCACTGGAGCAGATACTGCATCAGAAAAATTATTCGGACGTAAATGCGCTGGCGGAAACATTGATTCGGGAGGCGCAGATTTTGCTGGGATGGAGCAACGAGCTTGATATTGACGTGCTCTTCGCGGATTACGACGATTAACTTACACAAAAAGCTCTCGGCTTTTAAGGGGCTGGTCGCCCAGCAGCGGCGCCAGCGCGCGGCGGGCAATATATTTTGCCGAACGTAGCACCTCCACGTCCGACAGGTCACCTTTGGCCAATGCCAATAAATGTCTTCCCGGAATAACTTTGGGAGCCCCAAGATTCACATCTGATGCAACAAGGGCAAATCCCTTGCTCTCCTCAAAGTGGTAAAAGCTGTCGGCGTCAATCGGTCCGCGTGATGTAGAGCATGAGGCAAAATCAATTCCGAAACCGAGCTGAGCCAGTATAAAAAATTCCATGCCTCGCAATGCGGCTTCAATATCCGCCCGTGCCGCATCCAGATTTAACAGATGTAAAACAGACTCATAGAAGGAGAAGATTTCAGGGACAGGCTCGCCAGGTCGCAATAATCTTTGCATCAGCTCATTTAAATACAATCCGCAAAACAACGGCACACCGGTAAGTCGGCCAGTTGTTTCGGAAAGCGGCTCACAAACACGCAACGTTTTTAGTTCTGATGTGCCGGAAAACTCGATGCTGAGGGGATGAAAAGGTTCAAATTTGGCGCGGTCTCGTTTTCCCGGCACTCTTGCGACGGAATGAACGATGCCGCTATGCAGCGTTAGCAACTCAAGGATAACCCGCGAGTCGGTGTAGCGACGAAGATGAACAACATAGGCCTTATCCTGAGATAAAGGCGCCATAGGAGGAATTACTCAAGATACCCGAGATTACGCAGCGCGCGATCATCATCGGCCCAGCCAGTTTTCACCTTCACCCAAAGTTTCAGCATGACTTTGCTATCGAACATGGTTTCCATATCGATACGCGCCGCTTGCCCAATAGTCTTAAGTCGGGAACCACCCTCACCGATAATAATGCGTTTTTGCCCGTCTCTTTCCACCAGAATGAGAGCGGAAATATGGATAATTCCCTTCTCTTCACGAAACTCTTCGATATCAACTGTGACTTGATATGGCAACTCTGCACCCAACTGGCGCATAATTTTTTCACGCACCAACTCAGCTGCTAAAAAGCGCGAGCTTTTATCCGTGATCTGATCGGCGGGAAATACGTGTTCAGCTTGCGGCAATTTTTCCGCCAACACTTTTTCGAGCTCGACAAGATTTGTATTTCGCAACGCCGACACCGGAACAATTGCCGCTGGTGATAAGCGCTCCTGCAGAGCTTGGATATGCGGGATCAAGTCGGCGCGATCCTCAAGTTTGTCAACCTTGTTGACCACCAACACGGTCTTGTCCCCTAACCCAACCAGCTTCTGCGCCACCAACTCGTCTTCTTCGGTCCAAATTAACCGGTCGACCACAAAAAGAATAACGTCAACGCCCTGCGCAGCGGAATTCGCTACACGGTTCATATAGCGGTTCACGGCGTTCGCTTCTTTCTTATGCATTCCCGGAGTGTCAACAAATATCATCTGGATATTCCCAGAGGTTTTTATACCGGTAATGTTGTGGCGGGTAGTCTGAGGCTTGCGCGACGTAATACTGATTTTTTGCTCGACCAGATGATTGAGCAAAGTCGATTTGCCGACATTTGGCCGACCGACGATGGCGATATAACCGCATAGAGATTGCTCTTCAGCCATATACCTGCTCCAGTTTTTTCAGCATTTTAAATGCGGCCTCTTTCTCCGCAGTTTTACGACTGGCCGCACTGGCTGTTGCAACCTCATTTATAAGGGTTACCGAACAGGTGACGGTAAAATTTTGATTGTGGGAGTCGCCGTCGATGTCGGTCACAGCATACACCGGTAGTGGTTTTTTTCGCGCCTGCAGCCACTCTTGCAACTGGCTTTTAGGATCTTTTTCGCCCGTCTCCAGAGATAGATCATTGAAGCGACTGTCAAACCAGGCACGAACACACGCTTTGCACGACTCTATACCTGAATCCAAATAAATTGCGCCTATAACCGCTTCAAGCGCATCGGCGAGAATAGAGGCTCTGCGAAAACCACCGCTTTTTAATTCTCCTTCACCCAAATTCAGGTGTTCACCCAAGGCAAATGTCTTAGCGACCTCGGCCAAAACTTCACCGCGCACCAAAGCTGCTCGCAAACGGCTCAAATCGCCCTCGGGCGCCTGGGGAAAACGCAGATACAGCAATTCCGCCACGATAAAATTGAGAATGGAATCGCCTAGAAATTCTAGGCGTTCGTTGTGGGCACTACTGTGACTTCTGTGGGTGAGAGCATTATTGAGCAGGGAATCATTATGAAATTCGTAACCGAGCTTCTGCTCGAGAAGAGCGAGCTGTTTACTTTTTTGCACTGTCTTTTTCACTTACCGAACAACACTCATCTGGGCGGGAGGAATCGAGCACATTATTGAATTTCACCACCACGTCTATGTTAGCCAAAAACTGAATTCTGGTTTCGTAAGCGACACTAATGATGGTCTTCTCTTGTCTGCGCTCGACGTTGAGGGCCTTAGCCGCTTCACCCCGCACATTATTGATCGTATAAAACTTACTTAACTCCTGCCGAATCGTTTCTTTGCTCAGTTGAGCTAGATCGTCAGGATGATCTTCCGCAAGACTGCGCAACGCGGCAACTATGTAATGATTGTCTAAATACGCGGGACCGATCTTAAAAAAACAGGTCAGAAAAAAGCCGAAACTGGCGAGCACAAACAATAAAAGAAGGCTGTTCATACCGGCTTGTTTATTCTTATTCATACCAATATCTCAATACGCCAAACCTGAGCGGTCTTATTTGATTCCG
>JBQGED010000239.1:0-16308 GCA_052039425.1 Sphingobacterium griseoflavum
GGAAATAAATTGATGCCAAGGCCGAGGTTGTAATAAATCAGTTTGCGATCCTCCTCGCTGAGCAGGAGCACACCGGGGGTCAAATCTTCGAAGGTGGTGGCTTGCAGTTTCGCGGTACCGACATTGGCTTCAATAAAAAAATCTTCAGTTATTGCGAGGCCAAGGCGCGCGCCGTAAACGTCGTTGGAACCAAAATCCTCGACGCTGAGCACGCCAGCATAAAAACCGACTTCGATATTTTCGGAATCCAGTTTGTCTTCGTCGATCTGGCGGCGCTCCAAATCCGGGCTGATCACATCATCCAGAACGGTGCGCTCCTGTGCCAGGCCGGTGGCAGAGCAGAGCGTCGCGGCCAAAATTAAAACAGCACGCTGAATCCAGCTTTCCATTCCTCAACCTCTTGATTGTTATCGCGGGTGGTCAGCAGCGTGTGCTGGTTGTATTCGAAACGGGCGACAACTTTGTGAGTGATATAAAACATCAGGCCGCCGCCAACGGTTACGGCGTTATCTTTTTCGTCTTCCGCTTTTACCAGCACACCGTCGCGGAAGACTTTCATATTGCCGGCACCGAGGGTAAAAAACGGCGATGCGCGCCAATGCGGAAAGGGTTGATGCAGCAACATCAGGCTGCCCAGTTTGGTGTTGTAAGTATCGCCGAAGGCCTGGGTGTATTTGATTTCGCCAGAGATATTAGCGGTAAAGCGATAACCGCCGTACACCGTATAAGTGGAAGCGCCTTCCATCTCGCCCGCCAGCAAACCCATTTGCCAGGGATATTGCGCTTCGCTCCAGGAGGGTGTGCGTAATTCCAGTGGATAACCTTCGGTGTCATAAAGATTGACCAGCGCGCGGCGGGGAACCCAGCCGACTTTGCCGTCTTCCGTTTCCACCTTGAACCAATCGGTGCGGGTTTTGAACAGGCGCAGACGCTCGTTTTTTTCCACCGCGTGAAAACGCGCATAGCCGCGCCCGGGTTCGACATAGAGCTCGATAAAAGGCGCGCCCACGACCACGACTATGCCGTCGCGATCACGCCAGGATGAATCCTCCTGCGCATGCGCTGGATGAAACCAAGCGAGCAATAACAGCGCAGCACCGAAAAAGCGGGCAGTCGCTTTCGCGCGACACACTCGGTGCCGAAAAAAATCGCTGGAGGGAATCATGCAGGTCAAAAATTAATCCGCTGGCGCCACAAACGGGTCATTGTAATACTGGCCACCAATATCCAGCCACTCCGCAATCAATTTTAATTCCGCGGGTGATAAATACCCCGCATGTGTGCCGTTACCTTCAAAGCGTGAGAAAAAACGTGTGTTGCTGGCGCGGGCGCCGGCAGCGGACATGGCTGCGGGCACGTTCACCGTCACCATATCTATAATCGGAATGGGTTCATTATTTTCGTCGAGAATTAAATTGCCTTCCTCGTCGGTTTCGTAGCGACCGGTAGGACGTTCCACCAGACGGTCCGTCAATGACTCTTCCACCAATTCCAATTCATTGTCCGCGAACATCAGTTCGACGTAAGAGGTGACGTAGGTGTTGCGATCGGCGGATGTTTCGCCAGTGAGTTCAAGCTGGCCTGCTGGCACCTGAACCATTCCGTCCGCATCCACGCGATTGTGGCAGGCGGTGCAGGTGTGGTTTTCGGTGATGGTGCCGGTCTCGTCGCAGCTGCGGCGGTCCGCTTCCCATAACGGGTGAATATGTTGCTCGTAGTGAATGGTGATGCGGCAGCGGCTTTCCCAGCTGTCGGCGGTGGTGCAACTGGTGGGTGGTGTCCAGCGCGGGGGAGCCAACTCGAGAGGGGCGCAGTTCGCATCGCGTGGGTTGGCGTTGATCACCGTGTCGATATCCACATAGCGCAAGCTGATGTCCGCGCCCGGCGTGGCGTTGGCGGGGTTGGTCCATTCGTCGTTGAAGAGGATGTCTACCGATGGTGTACGCGCGCTTTCGTAAATGCGAGCGTGATATTCCGCCATGGACTCGCCGAATTCAGGATTGGGTTGCGCAATATTGTTTTGATCGCGCAATCGGGTGTTGGGGAAGGGAATGCCGCCGACGGCGCCGGTGTAAATGGTTTCCGCTTCAGCATCGCGGCGACCGTGGGGTTGCTGACTGTCTGCGGTGTGGCAGCCGGCGCATTCGCGCACTTCACCTGGGCGCAGTTGCAGCCAGTTCTGGTGACGTCCGCCAATGCGCTTGCCGCGGACATCCACCACCTCCAGGGTGAAGGGCATATCCGCCGGGACTTTGAATTTCGCCGAACCGTCGGGCTCGATGGGTACATAACCGAGAATATCGCGCATGCCTTGGCCCGCGCCTCCGGCACCGAAAGCGCTGTTATCGAAATCGCGCACATCATCATCGGGAATGGGAACATTTTTTAGGATGCGCAGAAAACGCGCCTCGCGGCTGTCGGGTTCAGTGCGGGCAGGATCGGCCATCGCGGCTATGCCATTGGGGGCTATGTCCCTGCCATCGCGGTCGTAAATGCTGCGGATGTGCAGCACACCCACTTTCTGCTCCACCAGCGTCGGCTGGTCATTTTGCGGCATCCAGTGGGTTGGCACCGGGCGGGGCGCGAACACCGCGGCGTTGGTGTACATCAGGCCGTCTTGGGGAAGTTTGACCGGCAGTTGCGTGCCGTAGCGGGTGTCGTAGATCCACAGGCCGTAAGCCGGCCGCGCGGGTTCGGCGCCTGCGTTAATCAGTGCATCGGTGCAGGGGGCGAATAAGCCGTTTTCAGGATTGATCACGCGACACTGGCTCCAGCTGAGCAGCAGCCGGTCGGTGCCGTCATAGAGGGGATAAGCTGAGTTGAAATGACCGCCAAGGGAGACAGCTTCACCCGTGGTGTCCACCGGCGCCTGAATCAAACTCACCTGACCTGGCCCTTGGGCTCCTTCGTTGGCGCGGGTGGGTTGATCGGCAGCGATAAAGTTGACGGCGTCTATGGCCACCACATCGCCACCCCAGCGCTCGGAAGTGCGCGGCATCAGATTGACCAGCAAGCGGCCGTCGTCCAATTCAATGGGACGGTTGAATACTCCGGGAGTGTTGTTGGAGCCGGTGTTCTGGGTGTGGTAGCCGTAATAGAGCTGCAGGTCGGTGCCATCGGGCTTTACCCGATAAAGGCTCAAGCGGTTGTGATTACCAAAGCCGTCGCGGCGCAGAAATACGATATCGCCGTCATCCAGCACCGTGGGCTGCAGGTCCTGGCTGGCGTTGAAGGTGATCTGCTGGCGATCCTCGCCGTCGGCGTCCATCACATGTAGGGCATAGGATTCCATTTCCTGTTTGTCATCAAGGCCGTGATACTGGGGTTTGTTCTCATCCAGCAGAATGGCGCGGCCGCGCTCCTGGCGGTTGGACGAGAAAAGGATGCGCCCGTCCGGCAGATACTGCGGCGCGACGTCGTGGCCCTCTTCGGCAAACAGGTCTGCTTGATAGAGCGTGCCGTTGCCGTAGACGGTGTCACTGATGACCTGGCGCAGAATTTCCGTGTCCAGGTCGTACTCCCAGATATTCCATTTCGGCTGGTCCTCATCGTCGGCGTTGGGAATTTCTGGCGCGCGCATGGCGAACAGAAGGCGGCGGCCATCCGGGGAGGTGGCGAGGTCTTTGACGTCGTAGAGCGCGGGGGAGCCGTCGGCGTTGCGCGGGAAAACGTCATCGGTAATCACTTTCTCCATTGCCGATGCCGAAGCCCGCGCTTTGATGACCAGACGCGCGCCGGGATTAAAGGCAGCCGGGTCCAGAACATCCCACTCCGCCGGTTCGCCGTCGTCATTCAGCGGCATCGGGCGTTCGACGTAGGCGATAGGGTAGTCCACCACCACCGGGTCGCCAGCCTTAAAGCCAGCACCATCGCCACTGTCCGAGACATCGCAGGCGCACAGGGCGATAACCGCCGCCACCGCCGGGAGCTGCCGGGCGGCGCGCAGGAAATCGAAGAGCAGGGAACGTTGATTTGCCACAAAAATGCCTCGTTGCACGGTCCGATCGTCGAGCCGTTTGCATCGGCCGTCGCGACGGCCCTGACCAATTACGCTGAATAGTGACCTTAATCGTCTGTTCGGCGATCCGGTCACACGCCTTATCGGCACTGGTTCCGATCACTCGGGCCCTAGATATTCGGGCCGCAGATAAGCGGTTGATTTGGCAAGCTTTATTTCGACTCGGAATTGGCTCACGAGTTAAGTTTGCAAAGGCGACCGCTGTGAATAGTTATAGAGGTTGTCGCCGCCAGACGCGGGAATCCTCAACTGGTTTTTGCGACGGCAGTCGCACAAAACACAAATTCACGTCCATCAAAAATAGACCTTGGCAGCTAATCTTTCCTTGAGCTGGCGAAAGTTTTCTGTCGGGGGTCTATGGTTTCCCCAGTGCAGAAAGCGCACCAGCCGACATCTTTACCCGGCCTTCCGTTTCTGTAATTTGCACTGCTGCAAAGTTTCCGGTGAAAGCCACCGCCGAAATTTGCACCAGACCGAAGCTGGAACAAAAACTGCTCAAGCGAGACATTACACAGTCTCGTCCGGCAGTGGGCGCTCACGGAGAACGAGCGCAGCCTGGACTGATGCTGTATCAGCAACCGCCTAGTAGTACTGGTAAGTAGTCGCGCCCCGCGAGACTGGTTGCTCCTTTTAGTCGAGGATGAGATCTGAACATGAAGCTCAAACCGTTTTTGCGCCTTTGCGGCGGCGTAGTTCCGACCCTGCGCCTGCTGGTTGCGGGTTGGCTGCTGGTACTGACGCACAGCGCGTTGGCTGGTTCATTGGAGCAGGCCAAACGCATTCACGATCGCCTCACCGGCATACCGCCGTCCGAAGCGACCCTGCTGACCATGAAAGCCAGCATCGATATGACCGGCGACGGTGTCGCCGCGGCGGAAATGGCGATGGAAAACGACGCCTTCTATCGCGTGACCTTAAAAAACTGGGTGGCGCCCTGGACCAACCGCGATCAGACCCAGTTTGTGCCGTTGAATGACTACATCGCCACTGTCATGGGTCTGGTGCGCGACGAAGGAGATTTTCGCGAGGTTTTGTTTGGCGACGTCATCTACACCGCCAGCGGTGTTTCGCCCGCCTACAGCACCTCCAGCAACGCGCATTATGAGGCGCTGGAGGGCGGCGGCGTCGGTGGTGTGCCCTACATTTACAAAGACCGGTTGCAGCGCCAGACCCAATCCAGCGTCACTGGCCTGCCGGCGGAAGCCACCGCCGGAGTCATCACCAGCCGCGCAGCGGCCAAGGCTTTTTTCATCGCCGGGACCAACCGGGCGCAACTGCGCTTCACTCTGATGAATCATCTGTGCCGCGACTTGGAACAGGTGCAGGACATCACCCGTATTCCCGATCGGATTCGCCAGGACGTATCGCGCTCCCCCGGCGGCGATGCCCGTGCTTTTCTCAACGGCTGTATCGGCTGCCATAACGGCATGGACCCGTTAGCCCAGGCCTTCGCCTACTACGATTTTCGCTACGACCCCGCCAATGATCTCACCGGTGAAGACGGCCATATCGATTACAACGGCCCTGGCGTGATCGACCCGGACACGGGCACGCGGGTGAAAAAGAAATACCACATCAACAGCACCACCTTTCCCTACGGCTACGTCACCCCGGACGACCGCTGGGACAACTACTGGCGCGCCGGCATCAACGCCCAATTGGGTTGGGATCAGAGCCTGCCGGGCGGTGGCAACGGCGCCAAGAGCCTGGGCCGTGAACTCGCCTACAGCCAGGCGTTTGCGGAATGCCAGGTGAACAAAGTGTTCCGCGCTGTGTGTCTGCGTCAACCGGAGGACGCAACGGACCGCGCGGCGGTAATGGATATGACGCAGCAGTTTGCGGCGGACAACTATCGCCTGAAAACCGTCTTTGCCGCCGCCGCGGATTACTGCAAGGGTGAATGAGCATGAGTAACGCATCGTTTTACTGGCGTTGCCAGCAAGTTTTGACCAGTGCTCTCGCCGCCGCTGTGCTGGCGCTGGCCGTAGGGTGCAGCAGCGACAGCGGCAAGACCGGCGCCGCCAATCCGCCGCCTCCGCCCAGCAACAATCCGGGTTCAGGTGTGGTGTACAACGGCCCCAGCCCTTCCACTGCGGACGTGCAGAACTTCAAAGTGAACCTCTGGGACAACCTGGCCGAGCCTACCCGCTGCGGCGCCTGTCACGGTGTCGGCGGCCAGTCGCCGCAGTTCACCCGCGGCGACGACATCAACCTGGCCTACACCGCAGCCAATGGCGTGGTGAATCTGGACGACCCTGCCACGTCCCGCTTGGTGATTAAGGTCGCTGGTGGCCACAACTGCTGGGTGCAGAGCCTGGATTTCTGCGCCGAGCGCGTCACCGCCTGGATTACCGCCTGGGCCACCAATTCCGGTGTACAGCTCACGGAGACGTCGCTGCGGGTGCCCGAAGTGATCGATGTCAGCTCCAGCCTTACCTTCCCGGCGGACACCGCCAGTTTTGCCCAGCACGTCTACCCTCTGCTGCGCGAGTACTGCGTGGACTGCCATCGTGCGGATGCGCCGCAGGCGCCGGTCCAGCCCTATTTCGCCAGCAGCGACGTCGCCGCCGCCTATGCCGCCGCGCAGACCAAGATGATGTTTAACGTGTTGAGCGATGGCTCGCGGGACGCGTCGCGTTCGCGCCTGGTGGTGCGTCTGCGCGAGGAGGCCCACAACTGTTGGGACAACAACTGCGCGGTCGCCGGCAATACCATGGAACTCGCGCTTGAGGCCTTCGCCGCCAGCATGGCCATGCGGCCATTGGACACCACGCTGCTTACCAGTAAAGCCATGCGCATCGGCGACGGCACCGCCATCAGCCAGGGCGGGCGAGCGGAGAGCAATGCAATCGCGCTCTATACCTTCAAAGAAGGTAAGGGCACACAGGCCAACGATTCCTCCACGGGTTTTCCGCCGGAACTGACCTTGAATCTGATCGGCGATGTGGAGTGGGTGAGCAATTGGGGCGTGCGCATCAACAACGGCAGATTGCAGGGCGCGGTACAACCGAGCAGCAAGCTGTATCGCTACATCACTCAGACCGGCGAATACAGTATTGAAGCCTGGGTGGTGCCGGCTAACGTCACCCAAGATGGGCCGGCGCGCATCGTCAGCTATTCCGGCAGCAACAGCATGCGCAACTTCACTTTGGCGCAAACGCTTTATAACTACGATTTTTTCAATCGCACCAGCACCACCAACGCCAACGGCACACCGCTGCTGTCGACGCCGGATGCGGATGAGGTATTGCAGGCGACCCTGCAGCACGTGGTGGCCAGTTACGACGCCATCGAAGGGCGCAAGCTCTTTGTCAACGGCAACCGGGTGGATGAACCCGATCCAGTTGGCGCCGGCAATATCAACCAGTGGGATCAAACCTTCGCGCTGGTGTTGGGCAATGAAACCGACGGCCAATATCCCTGGCGCGGCACCATCCGCTTTCTCGCTATTCACAATCGCGCCTTGACCGCGGAACAGGCGCGCACCAATTACGAAGTCGGGGTAGGGCAAAAAATCCTGCTGGCATTTTCCGTGGCGGATTTGATCGACGGCATGGACGACGCTTATATCGTGTTTCAGGTGGAGCAGTTCGACGATTACAGCTACCTGTTCAATGAGCCCTATTTTTTCAGCTTCAACGAAACTCCGCCGGAAGACATAGTGATCCGCGGTTTGCGCATCGGCGTAAACGGCCGCGAGGCGAAGATCGGCCAGGTGTTCGCCAATCTGGATGTCATTGTTCCCGCCGCGAACTTCGACAGGGAAGGCGTACCGTTGCTAAACAGCCGTCTTGGCGCGGTTATCGAAGCGGAAAAAGGCGCGGAACAGGATCAGTTCTTCCTGAGCTTCGACTACATCGGTGGCCGTTCCCACGAGCGCGCGGAAGAACCCGTGCCGCCGGTGCCGGAACCGGCAGATCTCGACCCGCAGCCGCGTATCGGTATACGCACCTTTGCCGAGATCAACGCTTCCTTCTCCGCCATGACCGGAATTCCAGTGACGGATGCCGGCGTGGCGGCAACTTACGAAACCGTCAAACAACAGATGCCGCCCACGGAAAACGTCAAAGGCTTCCTGGTGGCGCATCAGATGGGTATCACGCAGCTGGCGGTGAAATACTGCAACACCCTGGCGACCACGCCGGCGCGTATGCAGGCTTATTTCCCCGGCTTCAGCAATAACCGTTTTGACGCCGCCGGCCGCGACGCACTGATCGATCCTCTACTCAAAGCGCTGCTCGCCCACCATATCCCGGCGCACAACGATCAGCTCGCCGACCAGCCATTTGAAATGGACAGCCGCGAGCGCCTCAACGATTTGATCGACACCATGACGGCTTCCTGCGGCAACAACATTTGCAGTGCCAGTGTCACCAGCAACACCGTCACCGCCGTCTGCGCCGCCGCCCTCGGCAGCGCCGTGATGCTGGTGCAGTAAGTGAGGCACTCATGCGAGACCTGATTTTTTTGCCGCCCCTGAATATTTCGCTGTCGATGTTAAAGGTGATGACCCATGGCTAAGCGCAGATTTTTTCAATTGGATGAGCCCCTGCGCCACGGCGACCACAGCCGTCCGCGCACGCGCCGGGAATTTATCGCTCAAGGTTTTCAAGCCGGTATGGCGACGGTGCTCGGCACATCCATTCTCGGGCTGCCGGGCAGGGCGAACAGCCTCTCCGTGCCGCAGAGTGTGATTGATGCCTGCGGCATCCGCTTCGACGGCGCCGGCAAAATTCCATTTATTTGTTTTGATTTGGCCGGTGGCGCCAATATTGCCGGTTCTAACGTGCTGGTGGGCGGGCGCGGCGGCCAGTTGGATTTTCTCGACACCGCCGGTTACGGCAAGCTCGGCCTGCCCGCCAATATGATTCCTTCGGCGCTTAATCAGGGCGGGCCGAACAACAGTTTCATCGACGAAACTCTCGGTCTCGCCTTCCACACGGATAGTGGCTTTCTGCGCGGCATTCTGGAAAAAACCAGCGCCGCTACCCAGGCGCAGATCAATGGCGCGGTGATCGCGGCACGCTCGGAAAATGACACCGGCAACAATCCCCACAACCCCATGTACGGCATCCATATGGCCGGCGCGCGGGGCTCTTTGTTGGCTTTGTGCGGTTCGCAGAGCAGCGAATCCGGTGGCAACTCCATGGCGCCGGCGATGCTGGTAAACAACGAAGTGCGCCCCACCAAGGTGGACCGACCTTCGGATGTCACAGGTCTGGTGGACGTGGGCGATCTGGTGGGCCTGCTCAGTCAGGATGAGGTGGTGGCGGTGATGGAATCCATGTATCACTTGTCCAAACACAAGATGGACCGGGTCGCCACCACTGAGGCCGTCCGCCAGTCAGTGCCGTGTAAATATCTGGAGAGCGCCGGCCTCGCCGAACGCTATTCCAATCCCGCGTCACTGAACCCGTTACTGGACCCGGATATTGTCGGTCCCAGCGGAATTTTCACTTCGACGGAAATCAACGACGGCGAATTCCGCAAGACTGCGTCGGTGATGAAATTGGTGATCGAGGGCTACGCCGGCGCCGGCACCATCACTATGGGCGGTTTCGACTACCACACCGGCGACCGCGCCACCGGCGAGGAGCGCGATCTGCGCGCCGGCCGCTGCATGGGCGCCTGTCTGGAATACGCCGCGCGCAAAGGCAAGCCGTTGATGATGTACGTGTTCAGTGACGGCTCGGTGTTCAGCAACGGCATGGTCGACAACTCACCGCAGGGGCGGGGTAAAGGTGTTTGGACCGGCGATAACCAGCAGACCGCGGCTTCGTTTTTCCTCGTCTACAACCCTGGCTTCAAGCCGGTTTTGCTCGAAACGGGCACCGCTCGCGCGGCGCGTCATCAGCAAATTGGTTACATGCGCCCCTCCGGCGATGTGGAAACGGCCTCCAGCCCTGCCGCCAACAACGTCAACCAACTGGTGCAGACGGTCATCCTGAATTACATGGCGTTGCACGGTGAACAAGGCAACTTTGCGCAGTTATTCACCAGTCGCGGTCTGTCCCACGGCCTCGGCAGCGCTGCAGGTCTGGATGCGCTGACCGCCTTCGAGCCGATTATTTAACCTGTGGGTCATGGTTTAGTATCGCCGCGGCCGTGGCACTAAACCCCGCAGGTGCGACAAAAGTTGCGAACGAGTTCAGCAAATGCGATGGAAGCCGCAAAGTGACAGGAATCTGCTGCAAAACAGCCATAACAAGTTATGTTTTTAGATTTTTTTGTGTCATTTTTGAACAAAATGTGGCGCGATATTCAACCTGTTGGTTATGATTAGATCTCCTGAAGTAAATCAACAATGAGGCACATGAATCATCCTATGGAGACTCTCCCCATCTTATTACAAAAGGCAAAAGAAGCCTCTGTTGCGCAGGTGCGTCAAACGCTTGCAGGCTTTGGCCTGACGGAGCAGCAGTGGCGAGTTATCCGCGCATCTTTTGAACACGGCGAGATGAATGCTCAAGAGCTGGCGCAAAGAAGCGCTATTTTGGGCCCAAGTCTTTCGCGCATCCTCAACCGCCTGGAAAGCGACGGCATTTTGTCGCGTCGCACCGCGGAAGGTGATTTGCGCGAGCTGACCATCAAGCTGAGCGCCAATGGCAAGCGTCTGCACAATAAAGTGCAGCCTATGCTTGATCGGCACTATGACGACTTGGCCGAAAAAATCGGCAGCCGCAAAGCTAAACAGTTGACGGATCTCCTGCAGTTCGTGGCCTCATTGAGCGCGGAGCCGCAGGTTTAACACCTGCACATCCCGCCGGCGCTCGCCGGCGGGTTATTCATCTCTCTTTTTTTCTCCTCGATATCTCAACTTTTACAGGCGCTACGCACGTCAGGGTTGACGTTTTCGCGCATGGCGCCGGGATTTCATTCCCCGATTTTCTCCAATGAAAATTCTGAAGGCGTTTTACGCCCTGCAGAATTTCAAGGATTATGAAATTAACGAAGGTAAGTTGATGAGTGCGGCCCGGCGAGCAAATTGGTGTGGTCGGAGTAGAGTCGATTGGCGGCGCACGGCCGCCAGATCTCAGTGATGCGGTTTGACAAATCGATCCAACAGGCTGCGCCAGTTTTGGCGGGCGTCGCAATGACGGCGGCGCGCATCCTCCCAAAGATCTTCGGAGATAGTGGTGCGGCGGCTCTGACGTAACTGCAGTTGCAGCGCGGGCTGAGAGTCACAGTCACTTGGCTCTTCATTAGCGGAGGCGCTGGGCGCGGATACGCTGCCGAAGCCGGTGCTGTCGCGGTCAAACAGATCGTGAGCAATCAGGTTGCGTTGGTTGAATTCCCTGGACATAACGATCACCTCTCTGTCGTTTTCAAGCGCCGCCGTCTCTACTCCTGCAGCGCCCTGATCTGTCGTTTCGTGGAGTCGCCTGGGCCTGTCTGAAAAGGGTTTTGCGACTGGAATCAGGCGATTCACCTGAATTATGTAAAGCAACAAGATGGCCAGAAAACAAAAGTGCAGAAAATTCAAACAATTAGAATTTGCTGAGAATTTTGGGGGTGCAACTTTGATTGCGAAGGGAAAAAAAACCGACACGATTTCTGCCGTTTTTTGTGAATAGTTGGCATTTTCATGACGAAAAATGTCACGTGCCATCTGACGGGCTGACAAGCGGAGAGGGTGGAACTGGTCTATGTTTTCAATATTGAAATCGTGACCATCAGGATCGCCCGTGTGAGCGCTTTTCCCGCCCTGGCTCTGGCCATTGCCCTGACCTATGTAATCGGCGATTTGTTTCGCCCGCACCTGCCCCAGCCGTTCAGTGCCATTGTGGACATAGTGCTGTGCATTGCCATCTATAAAATCACCAACCACTATCTGCGCAAACTGCGCGATTGATACCGCGCGCGCCTCCCGCCCGCGCTTGTCAACATTGTTGCGGCAGATTCGATTCCGCATAATGCACCCCCTCCCTTGGCTACACAGACTGCATTGGGCTTATGAACTCGATCCACTCCCGCATTGCGCAAGAACTCCAAGTCAATATTCAACAAGTGCAGGCCGCCGTCGGACTGCTCGACGAAGGCGCCACCGTCCCCTTTATCTCCCGCTACCGTAAAGAAGTGACTGGCGGCCTTGATGATACGCAACTGCGCAACCTGGAAGAGCGGCTGCAATATCTACGCGAACTGGAAGACCGCCGCGCCACCATTCTGAAATCCATCGAAGAGCAGGGCAAACTCACCCCAGAGCTGGCGGGCCAGATTCACAATGCCGATACCAAAACGCTGTTGGAAGATCTTTATCTTCCCTATAAACCCAAGCGCCGCACCAAAGCCATGATCGCCCGCGAGGCCGGTCTGGAGCCGCTGGCGGATTTGCTGTTGCAGGACCCGACCCAGGATCCGGAAACCGCTGCGGCGGGCTATCTCAACGCCGAACATAAAATCGATACGGCGAAGGATGCACTCGATGGCGCCAAACAAATTTTGATGGAGCGCTTCAGCGAGGATGCGGCGCTGCTGGAAAAATTGCGCGGCTTTCTGCGCACGGATGGTTACTTGAATTCCAAAGTGGTGCCGGGCAAAGAAGTGGAAGGCGAAAAATTCCGCGATTATTTCGAGCACAAGGAATTGTTGGTAAAAACACCGTCCCACCGCGCCCTGGCGATGTTCCGCGGCCGCAATGAGGGCATTTTGACGCTCGCACTGGAATTAAAAGAAGAGCTCGAACCCGGCCGCATGCATCCGTGCGAAATCATGGTGGCGGAGCACTGGAAAATTTCTGATAAGGGCCGCGCCGCGGATCGTTGGCTGGCGGAAGTGGTGCGCTGGACCTGGCGGGTCAAACTGCTCACCCATTTGGAAACCGATTTGCTCGGCGACTTGCGCGAGCGCGCCGAGGCCGACGCCATCGACGTATTTGCGCGCAATTTAAAAGATTTATTACTCGCCGCACCCGCAGGGCAGATTGTCACTATAGGTCTCGACCCCGGCTTACGTACGGGTGTGAAAGTCGCGGTGGTGGATGGCACCGGTCAGGTGTTGGATCACGGGGCAATATTCCCGACGCCGCCGCAGAACCGCATTCAGGAAGCCGAAGCGGTGCTGCTGCATTTATGTCAAAAACATAAAGTCGGTTTGATCGCCATCGGCAACGGCACCGCCAGTCGCGAAACCGACAAATTTGTCGGCGATTTTCTCAAGCGGCATAAAGAATTAAAAATCCAGAAAGTCATGGTGAACGAGTCCGGCGCGTCCGTATATTCGGCCTCCGAATTTGCCGCCAAGGAATTTCCGGATCTGGATGTCACCATTCGCGGTGCGATTTCCATCGCCCGCCGCCTGCAGGACCCGCTCGCCGAACTGGTAAAAATCGAACCCAAATCCATCGGCGTTGGCCAATATCAGCACGACGTATCGCAGACCCGCCTGGGTAAAGCGCTGGATGCGGTCATCGAGGACTGCGTGAACGCGGTAGGGGTGGAAGTGAATACCGCATCTGTGCCGCTGCTCGCCCGCGTTGCCGGTTTGAATCAAACCATCGCCAGTAATATTGTGGAATTCCGCAATAAAAATGGCGCACTGAAAAATCGCAAACAATTGATGGATGTTGCCCGCCTCGGAGCAAAAGCCTTTGAACAGGCGGCGGGATTTTTGCGCATCGCTGGCGGGGAAAATCCTCTTGATGCCTCCGCGGTGCACCCCGAATCCTATTCCGTTGTACAAAAAATCGCGCAGAAAAATGGCCGCGAAATAAAAGCGCTGATCGGCGATACGACATTTTTGCGCAGCTTGAAACCGCAGGAATATGTCGATGACAAATTCGGTTTGCCTACGGTCACGGACATTATTAAAGAGCTGGACAAACCCGGTCGCGATCCGCGCCCGGAATTTAAAACGGCGACTTTTAAGGAAGGTGTCGAAACGCTTAAGGATTTAGCTCTGGGCATGATTTTGGAAGGAACCGTCACCAATGTTACGAATTTCGGCGCTTTCGTTGATGTGGGCGTACATCAGGACGGTCTTGTGCATATTTCTGCTCTGTCGGAAACCTTTGTCAAAGATCCTCATTCAGTGGTGAAGGCTGGCGATATCGTCAAAGTCAAAGTCATGGAAGTGGATGTGCAACGCAAACGCATTGCACTGTCCATGCGCATGGGAGACGAACCGGGACAAACCCGTGCGGGTGGTCCAAGCGCGGATGCCGGGCAAAAATCGCGGGCGCCGCAAAATCGTGAATTTAAAGCCGACGTCAAACAGGGCACCATGGCCGCGTTGTTTGAACAAGCGATGAAAAAGAAATAATTTCATATGACTTTTTTGCGGTCCGGTTGCGCTCGCCGGACCGCAAATTGCCGCACATTTTTTATCTTTTCCTTCCACATTTTCCTTTAATCCAAACAACTGAGAACACCGTCATGTAACGGGTTTTCGGCTTGCGTTAGCGTACGAATGTTTTGGGGAGAAAACCCGCTTATATAGCGGAATTATCAGAATAATCAGGGAGGTTACACGCTCCAGCGAAGCGATACTGCCTCATTGCGCGATCCACTTATATTTTTATACGAAGGGATCTGCAATGAATTTTGCGGTGACAATCGTTTCAAAGGGTAAATCACATAACAGTGGGGATGTGTTTTATGAACCTTTTGAACAAATCGGTCGACCTGTCGGGTCTGACAAAATCAAGCGCAACATTGATTCTCGCAGCGGCTCTCGCCGCATGCGGCGGCAATAACAGTTCGGGTGGCGGATCCAGCAGTTCAGGTTCATCCAGTACCAGCAGTTCGACCTCCAGCAGTTCCAGTACCACTTCCAGTTCGAGCAGCGGGTCATCCTCGACTTCGAGCAGCAGCTCATCCTCTACTTCCAGCAGTTCTTCCTCCTCGAGTTCCAGCGCCAGCGGTATGCCAGATCCCTCCGGCCCGCCGGTCAATACAGGCCCTCCAAACGCGCGCAACCAGACGCCGGCATTTGAAGGACAGACCCGAGTGCCTGAGGTGAAATCGAATTTCACTTTGAAAACCGATGTGGTCACGGATCAGTTGTCCAACCCGTGGGCAATCGCCGAATTGCCGGACGGCCGTTTCCTCATTACGCAGCGATCAGGCACTCTGGTGATTGTGACCCGCGAGGGGCAGGTGTCGGACCCGCTGATTGGCGTTCCCGCGGTGTATAACAGCGGCCAGGGCGGTTTGCTGGATGTGGCGGTGGATCCGGACTTCGCCACTAACCGCTTCGTATATTTCAGCTATTCGGAGAACCGAAGCAATAACCAGAACGGCACCAGTGTGGCGCGCGGCAAGCTCTCCACCGACGAGAAAAGTCTGGAAGACGTGACGGTGATTTTCCGTCAGACGCCTGCCTGGAACTCGTCACTGCACTTCGGTTCGCGCCTCGTGTTCGACAACGACGGGCTGCTCTATGTGACCTTGGGCGAGCGCTCCAACCCCGAGCCCCGTCAGCAGTCGCAGGATCGCAATTCTCACCTGGGCAAGGTGATACGCATCAATCCGGACGGTACCGTTCCCGAGGACAACCCGTTTGTCGGCGTGGCGAATACCAAGCCGGAAATCTGGTCCTACGGCCATCGCAACGTGCAGAGCGCCGCTTTGCATCCGGCCACTGGCGAGTTGTGGACGGTGGAGCACGGCCCGCGCGGCGGCGATGAAATCAACCGTCCGGAGGCCGGCAAAAATTACGGCTGGCCGATTATCACCTACGGTATTGATTACAGCGGCGCGCCTATAGGTGCCGGCATCACCCAGCAGGAGGGCATGGAGCAGCCGATTTATTACTGGGATCCGGTAATCGGCCCCTCCGGCACCACCTTCTATGAAGGTGACATGTTCCCCTGGCAGAACAACCTGCTGATCGGTTCGCTCAACCCGGGCGGCGTGGTGCGCATCATCTTGAATGGCAATCGGGTGGTGGGCGAAGAGCGCCTGCTCCGCGAATTCGAACGGGTGCGTGATGTGGAAGTAACGTCCGATGGCGCCTTCTGGATCGTCAATGACAACGGGGAGTTGGTGCGGGTGAGCCGCTAAGAGATTGAGTCGTTCTGTTCTGATACTGATTATCAAAACGCCCGATGCAGTTCATCGGGCGTTTTGTTTTCTGGACGGCACTGTGTGTTCCCTCACCCCAGCCCTCTCCCGGAGGGAGAGGGAGTTCAGGGCTCGCACTTTGATGTTGGCGCAATTCCAAGTCCTCTCCTTCCGGGAGAGGATTTAGGTGAGGGCGGGGCTTACGCCGCTAATTCGAGAATCCGGCGGGAATCGTCCAGTTTGATATCGCCGTGTTCGCCCAGTGCCTTGAGGTTGTGCTTCTCCAGC
>JBQGED010000240.1:0-5098 GCA_052039425.1 Sphingobacterium griseoflavum
GCGCGTTCGGCCTGGATCGAGTTTTGCCAAAGGCGCCAAGGTGGGTAATTTCGTCGAAACCAAAAAAGCCGTCGTGGGTGAAGGTAGCAAGATCAACCACCTCAGCTATGTGGGTGACGCAGAAGTGGGCGCGGATGTGAATATCGGCGCCGGCACCATCACCTGTAATTATGACGGCGTTAATAAACATAAAACGCGAATTCACGATCAGGTTTTTGTCGGCTCCAATACGGCATTGGTGGCACCGGTGGAAATTGGTGCCGGCGCAACTATAGCCGCGGGATCGACCATTACCCAAAATGTTCAAGCTCAGCAGCTTGGCGTGGCGCGCGAGCGCCAGCGTAATATTGACGGTTGGCAACGACCGAAAAAATAAAAATTCATTCAGGGTTAAGGTGTTTGCACATAAGCTCCGGTCTTTGTGCAACCAAAGTACATTGGTGGAGGCAATACTATGTGTGGAGTTGTAGGTGCGGTCGCGCAACGCGATGTAATCGAAATTCTTGTTGAGGGCCTGCGCCGGCTGGAATATCGCGGCTACGACTCGGCCGGTGTGGCCGTATTAAATTCGCAAAAGCAACTGCAACGCGTGCGCTGTTTGGGCAAAGTCAAAATGCTCACCGACGCGGTGGCGCGTGAACCGCTGGAAGGTGGTCCCGGTATCGCCCACACCCGCTGGGCCACGCACGGTCAACCCAGTGAGCGCAATGCCCACCCGCATATTTCCAACGACCGAATCGCCGTGGTGCATAACGGCATTATCGAAAATTACGTGAAATTACGTGCGCAATTGCAGGCGCAAGGATTTGTTTTCACTTCTGAAACCGATACCGAAGTGATCGCCCATCTCGTCGATTATGAATTTCGCAATTCAGAAGATTTGCTGCAAGCGGTGCAGAAATCCGTGGCGCAACTCCACGGTGCCTATGGCATGGTGATTCTCGATCAAAATGAGCCGGAGCGATTGGTGCTGGCGCGCTCCGGCAGCCCCATGGTAATTGGCCTGGGCATTGGTGAAAATTTTGTTGCGTCGGATCCGCTCGCCCTCCTCCCGGTAACGCGCCGATTTATATATCTCGAAGAAGGCGATGTGGCAGAAATTACCCGCCGCGACGTGCGAATTTTTGCCAGCGACGGAACACCCGTTACCCGCGAGATCCGAGAAACCAGTGCCACCTATGACGCCGGTGACAAAGGCCCCTACCGCCACTTCATGCTCAAGGAAATATTCGAACAGCCGCAAGCCGTGGCCAACACTCTGGAAGGTCGTCTCAGCGAATCGGGTGTGATGGACGAAACCTTCGGCAACGGCGCCGCTGACATGCTGAAAAAAATCGAGCATGTGCAAATTGTTGCCTGCGGTACCAGCTATCACTCTGGGCTGGTGGCGCGCTATTGGATGGAAGGCCTCGCTGGCGTGTCCTGCAATGTTGAGATCGCCTCTGAATTTCGCTACCGCAAATCGGTGGTGCGACCGAACAGTCTGCTGGTGACAATTTCCCAATCGGGGGAAACGGCGGATACCCTCGCTGCTTTACGATTGGGCAAGACCCTTGGGTATGTCACCACTTTGGCGATCTGCAATGTCGCTGGCTCCTCCTTGGTGCGTGAGTCTGACTTGGCCTTTATGACTCGCGCCGGCACCGAAATTGGCGTGGCGTCCACCAAAGCATTCACCACTCAATTAGTCGGCTTGGCAATGCTGGTACTCGCTATAGGCAAAACCCGCAGCTTGGGTATGACGCGACAGCGGGAACTTGCGACGGCATTGAAAAGCATACCGGGCATGTTGGAAGAAACGCTTAAGCTGGCACCGGTTATTGAAACTCTGGCAGTAGATTTTGCTGAAAAACAACATGCACTGTTCCTGGGGCGCGGCGAGGAATATCCCATCGCCATGGAAGGGGCGCTCAAATTAAAAGAGATTTCCTACATCCACGCCGAGGCTTACGCCGCTGGTGAATTGAAACACGGCCCCCTGGCGTTGATCGATGCGGATATGCCGATTATCGTGGTTGCCCCCAATAATGATCTGCTGGAAAAGCTCGCCTCCAATATTGAGGAAGTGCGCGCACGGGGCGGTATCTTGTATGTATTTGCCGATCAAAAAGCGCGTTTTGAGGCATCGGCCGACATGAAGGTGATTAACCTGCCGCACTGCCATGAATGGTTGACGCCCATCATCTACACTTTGCCATTGCAGCTGCTGTCTTATTACGTGGCAGTGATTCGCGGCACAGACGTGGACCAACCGCGCAATTTGGCCAAGTCGGTAACGGTGGAGTAGCCATCGGTATCGGCTACGAGAGGTTGAGAGGTAAAACAAGTGAAACCGGAACTCGCCCTGTGTTATTACCCAACAGCGGTGGCATTTATTGATGATAGTTCGAGTTTTCTCGCGGCGGTTGAATTGGCGATGTCCAGTCGTTTCACCTGCATTACTTTCAACGATCCCATTCGCGCGCTCAATCATTCCAATAATCTCAACAAGGTGAATTGGAATGCGTTTACCGCGAATGATTACAGCTACGCAAGTGACTCCGAACAGTTCATCAAAAATACCCTGAATTTATCGATCAATAAAATTTCCGATACCGGACGGTACGAGGAAATATCGGTGGTCGTGGTGGATTACGACATGCCGGAAATGAACGGCGTGGAATTCTGCCGTAACTTGAAAAATCCCAATATCAAAAAAATACTGCTGACCGGCCAAGCGGGTTCCGATGAAGCGATTAAAGCCTTTAACAGCAATATTATTAACTATTACATCCGCAAGTCGGATGACAATTTATTCGAGCATCTGACCAAAGCGATTCAGGAAATGCAGAATCGATATTTTCTGGATATTTCGTCCTATATCAAAATTCGCGCGATCGACAACAAAAAATCTTTGTTCAACGATGCCAAGCTGTCGGAGCATTTCAGCAATATCGTCAAGACGCACAATATTGTCGAATACTATTTTTTGACCAATCCGCCGCGCTACAAACTCAACGCGGCCGATGGCAAAACCTCATTGTTTCTGGTGTATAGCCGCTACGATTTGAATGAGCAGATCCGCGTCATCAAAGAGGAAGCCGGCCCCAGCTGGCTACTGGATGCCCTGAAGACCGGGCACTACGTGCCTTTTTTCCAATCCCATGATGGATTTTTTGATTCAGAAAGTTTTGATCCAGAAAAAACCATTTATATGGCAAACGTGGTCGAGGGCGAGGACACGTATTACTGCGCGCATATCACCGATACAAGCGTGCCACTCGAACCTGTGCTGACGCCCAACCAGCCGCTCTACCACTAATGTATTCAGATCGCTCCCATGACATATTGCCTAGCTCTCAAATTAAATAGCGGACTTGTCTTCGCCGGAGATACCCGTACCAATGCGGGTGTTGATCGCGTGGCGTCCTATCGCAAACTGTTCACCTTCGGCAATGGTTCAACCCATACCATAGCGGTATTGTGTTCGGGCAATCTTGCTACCACCCAGGCGTTGGTGGAAATGTTGAACAGAAGCACGCAACAGCAGGATGGCATATTCAGCGATATTTCCTTATTTGATACCGCGCGCCGAGTCGGCAATATTCTGGTCGGGCTGATTGCGGAGGCGAACTCGCGGCCGTTCAACCAAGGGATCGACTTCGGCTGCAACTTGATTCTTGGCGGCCAGATTGCCGGTGAAGAGCCGCGACTTTTTCATATTTATCCCCAGGGCAATTTTGTTGAAGCCAGTGTGGAAACGCCCTTCTTGCAAATCGGTGAAGAAAAATACGGCAAGCCGATTTTGGATCGCATCATAAGACCACATACACCAATCGACCGCGCGCTGATGTGCGCGCTGGTCTCCATCGATTCCACAATGAAAAGTAATTTAACCGTCGATATGCCGCTGGACATTCTGGTATATCACCGGGATAGCTTTGATCTCAGCCGCGCCCGCCGCATCGAGAGAGATGATCAGGAATTCGCGGAAATGCGCCGCTACTGGAGCGATGGCTTGCGCCGCCTGATCGACGAAATTCCCATTATCTCCATCTGATGCGAGTGCCCCGCTAATGTTGGAGCGTCTGGATAAAATTCTGGTGGATCAGGGATACGCCGCTTCCCGGACGCAAGCACAAAAACTGATTGAAGCGGGTGTGGTGGAAGCCAAAATTCAAGGTCGATGGATTAACCTCACCAAGCCTGCGCAAAAAATCCCCGCCGATATCACTCTTCGAACTGGAGACGTTGCTGAGCTGAGATTTGCCTCGCGTGCAGGCTTAAAACTGGATCGCGCGCTGCAACACATCAATTCGAGCGATTTGATTTCCGCCGATACTTTGCGCAATGCGATTGTGTTGGATATCGGCCAATCCACCGGCGGTTTTACCGATTGTCTGCTGAATTACGGCGTGCAGAAAGTGGTGGGAATCGATGTCGGCCACGATCAACTGGCGCAAAGACTGCGCGACCATCCTGGTGTGGTTTGTCTTGAAGGTATTAATGGTCGGGAAATGCCCAGAGAAATTCTTTTGAGTTACGCCCCGCAGGGATTTGCTTGGGCGGTGATGGATGTGTCGTTTATTTCTCAAGCTCTGATTTTGCCGCACATTTTGCCGCTTCTAAGCCCAAATGGCTTTTTACTCAGTCTGGTGAAACCTCAATTCGAGGTCGGAGCAAAAAATCTCGGCAAAAACGGCGTGGTCAAAAACAGCGACCTTTACGATGACGTGCGCAGCACGGTGGTGGGCTGCGCGGAAGCAGCGGGATTTCGCCAGATTGCCTATTTTGAATCCGCTCTCGAAGGTGGTGACGGCAATCGTGAATTTTTTATGTTGTGTCAAAAACCGGCGACCGCACCCTTATGTTGAACCATTTTTATCAAATCCCAGAAGTAACCACCGATTGGCGCGCTTTGCGCAGCGATGGTTATCTGGGTGACGCCAAAGTGCGCGGGCCTGACGGCCGTGATATCCCGCTCGCCGACCTGCCTCCCTTGCTCCGCACTTTGCTGGTTACCGATGGGACGGTCACCAAAGTGTTGGAAGCCTATTTTTGGGAGCCAGTGGATGTGCGTGCCGAATATCTCCAAGTCGTGCGTCCGGAACGGGCCATT
>JBQGED010000241.1:0-2615 GCA_052039425.1 Sphingobacterium griseoflavum
AAATTGCGACAATTACCCCGTTTTTAATCGCGACGATTTTGTTTTCGAGCACGACATTCCGGTTCATGGGAATCACATGCACATTTTCAAACGCGTAATCGGCCTCGATTACCGCTCTTTCCACATGGACACAACCTGATAGCAACCCGATGACAACAGGAAAAAACAGGAAAACAACTGCAATAAAACCTCGTTGCATTAAAACGTCTCCGCTGGTCAATTTGCGCTTAAGCATAGTGCTTCGTTTGTTGATGATCCGAAAATTTACACCGGTATTTTCAGCGCAAATCCATTCGCATCTGCGTGCCGTACCACTTCGCGCAAACTCTGCAGGACTTCCTCCATAATTTCATGGGTGTGGGGATAGGCGTAGGTGAGAAAAACCGGATAGGTAAATTCAGGGGCACTTTCCACACGGGTTAATTCGCCGCTATTTAAATGCTGGTCCACCACGCGGGTGCGAAAATAACCGCTGCCGCCGTTTTCCAGAATATATTGCAGTGCGAGTGGACCCAGACTGATTTGCAATGAGGCGCGTGCAAAATGGGGTAAAGCGGCGTTGTGTTGTTGGCGGAAGGTGTCTCCCCAATCGACAAATACATAAGGTTCGGCGCTTTTTTTGGCGCGCACCATAACCAGCTTTTCTTCCAGCAATTGTTCCACTTGGATTCCCGGCCAATAACCCGGTTGATGCACCAGTGCCGCAAAAATCACCCCCAATTGCAGTTTTTCCCGCAGCGTTTCTTGTTCCGCCACTTCCACGCGCACGGCGAGATCCGGCCGGTCGATGGAAAGGCGGGACAGCCAGCGGGTCATCAGAGGATTCCACAAACTCACGTCACAGCCGATGGTCACCATTTCGCGCCGGCCTTCCGGCAGCGGCAAATTGCGGCGGGAGGATTCCCAGGTTTGCACCAGTTGATTGGCGTAGGGCACAAAATGCTCACCGTTTTCTGTTAATTGCGCGCCGCTGCGGGTGCGAATAAACAAGCGGCAGCCGAGCAATCCTTCCAGATTGTGGACGCGCGCAGTGACGGTGGTTTGGGTGATATGCAGTTGTTCCGCCGCAGCCATAAAACTGCCGCCGCGCACAATGGCGATAAACGTTCGGGCGAGATCAATATCCATCGGCTATTCCGTTCACTTCATTCTTTTTGATGGCTGGCAGCAATTTATTTCATTACCTCGCCGGGAATTGCGGCCGGCATACTCCACCGCATGAATTCGACCATGTGACTTCCCCGGAACAGCGGCATGACAGCACTCGTTTCCCCTGCGCACTGGCAGCGCGTCCAGACCGTGCTCGACAGCCTGGACGAACGCCAGGCGCTCTGGCTGAGCGGCTATCTCGCCGCCGCAAAACAGGCGGCTTCTGCACCGCCCATCACGGGCTCATCAACCGCTGTGCAAATTACGCTGGCTTATGGCAGTGAAACCGGCAACAGCGCTGAGGTGCTGCAGTCATTAAGCCGTTTACTGCGCGAGCAGAATATCGATCACCGCTTGGTCTCGCTGGCGGATCTAAAACCCCGCACCCTTGCCCGGCTCGACTATCTGCTGCTAGTGTGCAGCACCCACGGCGATGGCGATCCGCCAGAACCCGCCGCGCCCTTTTTTGAAGCCCTGCTCGCGGAGCAGGCGCCCACGCTCCCGCGCTTGAAATACGCCGTGCTGGCCCTCGGCGACAGTACCTACGAACACTTTTGCACAGCCGGACTTACCCTGGACCGCCGCTTGGCGGAGCTGGGGGCTACACGTCTGCTGGATTGTGTGCTCTGCGATGTGGACTTCCAGCGGCCAGCGGAATCCTGGGTGGATCAGGTGTCCGGATTAATTCCTCGTTCTGCAGACTCCTCCGCTCCCGCTGCGCCAGCGGCCACCCCCGTCGAAACTTCCACAAGCCTGCCCAGCCGCATCAATCCGGTGGAGCTGGAGGTGCTGGAAAACATACGCCTGAGCGCGGCGGATCGCCGGGATGCCATTCATCATTTGTCCCTGCTGGCGGAAGGCCTTGATCTGCAATTGCAGCCGGGCGACGCCGTGGGCGTGTTGCCTTTTAATCCGCCGGAGCTGGTGGCGGCGGTATTGGATGCGGCGCATTTATCCGGCGATGAAGCTGTTTCGCTGGACGGCCATGCCATGCCCCTGGTGCAGGCGCTGCGGGAAAAGCTGGATTTAACCGTGCCCGGTAAACCCTTATTACAGCTCTTGGCCGAGCAGACCAAAAACGCCGACCTCGTCCGCTTAACAGACGATGCCAAAGCCCAGCGGGAATTTCTCCGCCAACACAGCGTGCCGGACGTACTGCGACGCTGGTCCACAACTTTGGATGCGACGGAGCTGGTGGAGAACCTGCGCCCCTTGCAGCCGCGCCTTTACGACATTGCCAATTGGGATGAAAGCCACGACGAGCTGCATCTGACAGTGCAGTCCTATTGGTACCACCGCGATCAGCTTATCCCCGGTATCGCTTCCAACTATCTCACCGGCATACAGCCGGGAGAGACGGTGCGTCTCTACCCTCACCACAACAAACGCTTCCGCCTGCCGGATGACCCGCAAGTGCCGCTGATTCTGGTGGCAGCGGGCACGGGCATCGCACCCTATCGCGCTTT
>JBQGED010000242.1:0-7473 GCA_052039425.1 Sphingobacterium griseoflavum
ACAGAAGCATTCCACGCAGTGACATTCGCACGGCGCTGGTCACCCGCGGGGATGTGCGCCGGGAATTGGCGGCGGAAGGCAAACTGGTGGTGGCTAACAGCCCGACCTTGTACAGCAGCGCCGAAGGCATCATCACCTATCACTACAAAGCCGGCGATGCGGTTGACACCGGCGACTTGTTGTTGACCATCGACAGTCCCAGTTTGAGCAGCGAACTGGCGCAAGCGGAAGCGACCTTGGATCGCTTGCTGGCAGAACTTAACGCGCAACAACTGGGCGCGCGGCAAATCACCATTACCGATCACCAGACTGAAGAAAAAATTCAGCTGGAATTAACAGCGGCAGAGCGCAATTTCGAGCGCTATCGCCAGGGTTATGAAAAACAATTTATTTCCCGCTGGGATTTTGAAAAAGCGGAAGACCAATTGCGACTGGCCAAATTAAGCGCGGAGCAATGGCCGCAGACGCGCAAGCTCAATGAAGAAGTGGCGCACACCCGCATCGAAAATGCGCGCCTGCAGGTGCAAAGCCAGCAGGCGGTGGTGGACGAGTTAAAAAGGCGCACAGCAGCGCTACAAGTTTTTTCCCCGGTCACCGGCCAGGTAGGCGCGCTGGCGCATAAACAAAAAGCAGTGGTGAGCCAATTTTCTCCATTAATCACTGTAGTGGATCTGTCGCGCTTTGAAGTGGAAGTCACCGTGCCGGAAAGTTACGCCGCGGATTTACAAACGCAAATGCCGGTGGAAATCCAATTGGATGGCCAGAAACATCCGGCGGAATTAACCGCCATATCGCCGGAAGTCACCGGTGGCCAATTGACGTTACGCCTGGGCTTTACCGGCGAACCGCCCGCGCGCCTGCGCCAGAACCAACGAGTCAGCAGCCGCATTCTGCTGGAGCAAAAACAGAATGTTTTGCGTCTGCCCAAAGGTATTTATCTCGACGCAGACCAGGGCCGCAGCCTCTTCCGAGTGCGTGGCGACATTGCCGAACGAGCGCCGGTAAAACTCGGCGCCCAGGGCCGGCTGGACGTAGAAGTGCTCGACGGGCTGGAGCAAGGTGACGAGGTGATTATTTCCGACACTGCGGATTTGCGCTCGCTCAATCGCATTTTTCTATCCAACTAATTCAACAACTCTTTTTCTACGAAGGACACGTTATGAACGCTGCTATTCCCACACCGCGCCCCATTTTAGTTATGCGCAATCTCTGCAAATTTTACCGCACGGATTTAATCGAAACCCGCGCCCTCGATAATTTTAATCTTGTCGTCAATGCCGGGGAATTTGTCGCAGTCACCGGTCCTTCCGGTTCGGGCAAAACCACTTTTTTGAATTTGGCCGGATTATTGGAAAACCCCACCAGCGGTGAATACGAATTGGATGGCGTCGCGGTCAATGGTTTGCCGGACAGCGCGCTGTCGCGTCTGCGCAATCAAAAAATCGGTTTTGTTTTTCAAGGTTTCAATTTAATCAGCGATTTGAGTGTGTGGGACAACATCGATGTACCCCTGCGCTATCGCGGTTTAGCGAAAGGCGAGCGCAAACAGCGCATCGAAGAAGCGTTGGCGCGGGTGGGTTTGAGCAGCCGCGCCAAGCATTTACCGCCGCAGCTCTCCGGCGGTCAGCAGCAGCGGGTGGCGGTGGCGCGCGCCCTGGCTGGCAACCCGGCTTTTTTGTTGGCGGACGAGCCGACGGGAAATCTGGATTCGCAAATGGCGCGGCAGATTATGGGGCTTTTGGAAGAACTGAATCAGCAAGGTGCCACTATTGTGATGGTGACGCACGATGCCGATCTCGCCCGCCGCGCGCCGCGACAATTGCACATCATTGACGGCCGTCTGGCCGAAACTGTGGTGTAGGAGCGCAGCCATGATCTGGTATCAAACTCAACTCGCCTGGCGCTCCATGCGCAAAAATCCCGGACTTAGCCTGTTAATGATTGTGGCCATCGGTTTCGGTGTTGCCGCCGCTATGGTGACCTACACATCGCACCATTTGATGCAGAGCAATCCCCTCGCCCACAAAGATTCTTTGGTGGCCATGCTACAGACCGACGCCTGGCACGAGCGCGAACCTTTTCCAGGCCGGCAGAAAAATCAGATGGCCGACACCTTGAGTTATCGCGACATCAAAGCACTGCGCGATTCCACCATACCGCGTTATGTGGTGCCGATTACGCAATGGGGCGGCACTCTGAATTTGCCGGATTACAGCCTTAAAACCACCATGGCATTTGTCAGCCTTACCAGTAGCGATTTTTTTCCGCTGTTTGAAGCGCCTTTTGCCTATGGTTCTTCATGGGAAAAATCCGCCGACAAGGGATTTCGCAATAAGGTGGTATTGACCCACGATATCAACCTGCGCCTGTTTAATGGGGCAAACAGCGTCGGCCAGGACATTCTGCTCGAAGGGCAGGTGTTTCAGGTCGCAGGAGTACTGGCGCCTTGGCACCTGGGGCCGCGGCGCCCGGAAAATCTCGGTTTTAACAACATTATTGAGCCGCAAATTTATGCCCCCTTGAGTCTGGTGGAACACCGCGAGATTTCGCCGTGGAACCAGCGTGACTGCCCGGATGATCCCGTCGATTACGGCGAGGGCTACCAAGCATTGCTGAACGGTTCGTGTCAGTGGTTCACCCTGTGGTTGGAATTTCACAACGCGGCGGATAAAGCGACTTATGGTGATTTTGTCGCCAGCTATATTCAGGGGCAAAAAGCCATAGGCCGCTATCCTCGCCCGCTGAAATATGCCCTCTCCACACCCAGCGAAAAAATCCGCATCAACGGCCTGGACCGCAGCGTGTTTTATTTAAATAGCGTTGTCGGATGGGCGTTGTTGATTGTTTGTATCGTCAATTCCGTCGCGCTGCTGCTCGCCAAATTTCTGCGTCAGGCTCCCGAAGTCGGCGTGCGGCGCGCACTGGGAGCAAGCCGCACGGCGATCTTTATTCAACATTTGGTGGAATCCGCGTGGATCGGTTTGGCGGGCGGCGCCCTGGGCTTGGCGCTGACATTTGCCGGTTTGAAAGTCTTGCGCCACGCCATGACGCAACAGCCGACCAAAGGCCTGTCGGCAGACTCAGTTGATGCGCTGTTCGTACCGGATGCGCAGGTGATCGCCCTGACCGTCATCGTCGGTGTGCTTGCCAGTCTCGCCGCCGGCGCCTATCCAGCCTGGCGCATCTGCCGCACCCCCGCCGCCCTCTACCTGAAAGCGCAATAGGAGCTGACCATGTTATCCATTGGCCAAACACTGCAGTTGGGGCCGAGCTTGCGCAGCCTTGCGCGGCGCAAGCTCACCCTATTTCTCATCGTTATTCAACTGGCCATTGCGGCCAGCATTATGAGCAACGTGAGTTACATCATCGGCGCTTTGCGGACGCATATCTCCCACCCAACCGATTTCGACCACGAGCGCCTGTTCAGCATTATGCTGCGCCCTGCAGACAGCCGCGGCATCCGCTATCAACGAGTGGAAACTGAACTGCAGCGTCTGCGTGAACTGCCTGGGGTGGCATCGGCGGCGGCGGTGCGCTGGGCGCCTTTGGGCTTTCTTGCGCAAGCCGTGCCGGTTGCTTTGCAGCCGGGAAGTGATGTGGCGAAAACGACTTTGCAAAGCGCCCAAGTCTCCCCGGCCGCCCTTGATACCCTGCAACTCCAATTGATCGCCGGCCGCGATTTTACGCCGGGCGATATGGCGGAAGCCGGCCAGCAACCGAATTCAGTCATCATCAGCAAAGCCGCGGCTGAGGCATTATTCGGCGATATATATGGCGCAGTAGGCCAACGTCTGTACGTTGCAGATGCCTCCTACGAAGTTATAGGTATCACACAGAATTGGGCAGGATTTACCCGCCCGCCCTTCGGTCGCCGGGAACTGACTCTATTTCTGCCGATGTACGACGAGACCAGTTCAGAATGGCGCTATCTGGTGCGCAGCCGCGATCAAACGGTATCACCAGAGCTGAGGGATTCCGCCACGCAGCTGCTTAGCGATCTTTACCAAAACCGTGTGCTGATCGATGTGGAGCTGATGACAACCCTGTTTGAGGAAGGTTTTGCGCAGGACAATGTGTTCTGTAACTTGTTTATTGTTCTGTTGGTCTTTCTCGCCTTTGTGATTGCGCTAGCCATCGGCGGCCAAACCTTATTCTGGGTGAGTCAACAACAGCGCAACCTGGGCATTCGGCGCGCGCTGGGAGCGACGCGCGCGCAAATCCTGAGTTTGGTGCTGAGTCAGAACGTGTTGATGGCGCTGCCAGGGCTTTTGTTGGGACTGTTGCTCTCACTGTGGTTTGCCGGACTCATTCAAGCCATTGCCCCACAAGTGCCGCCCATGCCGCCGCACTATTTAACCGGCACCGGTATTGTTTTGCTCGCACTGGTGCTAGCCTCTGCCTCCGTACCGGCCTGGCGCGCCAGCCGTGTGGCACCGAGCGTCGCCACCCGGCGCACTTAAGCAACAATAACGGGATCAACAATAACGGGCGCTTATGGAAACTCTGTTATTAGTCGACGACAACCCCGCCGTGATCACGGCGCTCAAAGTGCTGTTCGAGCTGCGCGGCTATCGCTGCGTAACGGCGGAGTCCCCCGCGCAAGCGCTCGAATTAGTGGATCGTGAACCGGTGAGTTTGGTAATCGCCGATATGAATTTTCAGGCGGACACCACCTCCGGCGAGGAAGGCAAAGCCCTGTTTTACGCCCTGCGCCGCGCCCAGCCGGATCTGCCAATCATACTGCTCACCGGCTGGGCGGATCTCACCACCGCGGTGGAATTGGTGAAAGCCGGCGCGGCGGATTATCTGGCGAAACCCTGGGACGACAATCGCCTGCTCGCCAGTGTGGCGAATCTGTTGGAACTGGCAGACGTCACCCACCAACAGCGTGCCGATGCCGCAGAAAAAAAACGCCGGGCGGCGCAGCGCGAACAGGCGCGTACGCAACTGGCGAAACAATACGACCTCAGCGGTTTGGTGTATCAGTCCGACACCATGCACCAGCTGTTGACCACAGCATTGCAGGTGGCGAAAGCGGAAGTGCCGGTATTGATCACCGGCCCGAACGGCGCCGGCAAGGAAAAAATCGCTGAACTGATTCAACGCAATTCCAGCGTGCGCGACGGCCCTTTTGTGCGCATCAACGCTGGCGCTATTCCAGTGGAATTGTTAGAAGCGGAAATGTTCGGCGCGGAACCCGGCGCTTATACCGGTTTGAAAAAGGCACGCAGCGGTTTTTTTGAAGAGGCAAATGGCGGCACTTTATTTCTTGATGAAATCGGCAATCTGCCCCTCAGCGGCCAAATGAAATTATTACGACTGCTGCAGACCGGTGAATATCAGCGCCTGGGCTCCAGCCAGACTCGCCGCGCCAAAGTTCGCCTGATCAGCGCCACCAATACCGATTTGCCCGCAGCCATCGCCCGCGGCGAATTTCGTGAAGATTTGTATTATCGAATTAACGTCATCGAATTAGCGCTGCCACCGCTGGCCGAACGCCGCGAGGATATTTTGCCGCTGGCGCGGCATTTTCTCGCCGATCGCCCGCTGAGCCCGGAAGCCTGCCGTTATCTGGAAACCTATGAATGGCCCGGCAATGTGCGCGAACTGGCGAACGTAATGGCGCGGGCGCAATTGCTCGCCAAAAGCCACACCATAGAAGCGACGGATCTCGGTCTGCCGAAATTAAAACCGCGCAGCCGGCCGGCTTATGAACCCTCACTGGAGGAAATTCAAGCCGCCATCGCTAGCAGCGGCAGCCACGCGGAAGCGGCGCGACAATTGGGTATCAGCCGACAAGCGCTCTACCGTCGCCTGGAGAAAAATCAGCAGGACCCAGTGTAATGATGGCGCTGCTGCCTTTCTTCGCACTGCAATTGGCAACGGGGTTGGTATTTTTTGCGGTGTGGCAGTGGACAGAGTCCGCAATCTGGAGTTTTGCCATCGCAGTCAGCGTACAAACACTCGCGGCTGTTGCGCTCTTCTACTGGCAGGTCAATCCGTTTTTGCGCTGCTGGCAAAGTGTGCAGGAAGGACTGCGTTATTTTGCCGACGGCGAATTCGGCATAGCCCTGCCCGAACAATCCACACCGCTCGGTCGGGAATTGCGCGAGAGCTTCCGCACGGCGGAGGAGCAATTGCAACAGCAACGCCTGAGCAGTTATCAACGCGAACTGATGCTGCAAACCGTGGTGGAACAGGTGTCGTCCGCGCTGGTGCTGCTCGATGCGCAAGAACGCATTTTGATTTGCAATCCGACGGCGCGGGCATTGTTGAGTCCCACACGCTCGCCCATAGGCGCGGCGCTGGCAGAATTGCTACCGAATTTACCGCCGAATTTGGCGCAGGCTCTCGCGCAACATAAAGAGGCGCGCAATTGGGATTGTTTGATTACGCTGGAATCTGCAGACCTGCCGGAAACCTGGCAGTTGAGCCAACAAAAACTGCAGCTGCAGGGCAAGCCGCACAAACTCTTGCATTTAAAACCTCTCACCCAAGCGGTCACGCGAGCAGAAGTCAACGCCTGGAAAAAACTGATCCGCGTATTCAGCCACGAGCTGAATAATTCCCTCGGCCCGATGAATTCCCTGAGCAACAGCGGCCGCCAGTTAATTCAATCCGCAGCGCCGGCGGAGCGCAAAGTGTTAGAGGAAATATTCAACACCTTGCAAAACCGCATTGCACACCTCACCGGCTTTTTAACCGCTTACGGGCAGATCGCGCGTCTGCCGCAACCGCAGTTGCAACAGGTCGATTGGGCACGGTGGCTGGCAGAAGTAAAACCGCTTTACACCTTTCATCTGCTTACACCCGAGCCCGCGCGGCCGGGATTTTTTGATCCAGCGCAATTAAGCCAGGTACTGATCAACCTGATCAAAAATGCCCGGGAAGCGGGTGCGCCGGAAAGCTCCATCGAACTCTCCATTAAAAATCTGCCGCACTGGGATCTGTTGCGTCTCGAAGACCGCGGCAGCGGCATGTCGCAACCAGTGCTAGCCCAAGCGCTGCTGCCCTTTTATTCCACCAAACGCGAAGGCACCGGCGTGGGACTCGCCCTCTGCCGGGAAATTATTGAAGCGCATAGCGGCCGCTTGAGCCTGCAAAATCGCGACGGTGGCGGATTGCGCGTGGATATATGGCTGCCGGCGATTGGAGCAGGTAATTTTTTAAATACGGCCGAATAGAAACATGGGGACCGCAATGACATTAGTCGACGTTAACTGGTTACAAAACAATATCGCTCGCGATGATGTGGTACTGCTGGATGCCACACTGCCTCCCGTGGGTAGAAAGCCGGAGGAATTTGCCAACACCGGTCATATTCCGGGCTCTCGCCGGTTTGATATAGACGAGCTGTCGCAACACGATTCCGGCTTGCCACATACCTTGCTCACACCGGCAATATTTCAAGAAAAAATGCGCGCGCTGGGAATCAACGACGCTTCGACCGTGGTGGTGTACGACAGTATCGGG
>JBQGED010000243.1:0-4563 GCA_052039425.1 Sphingobacterium griseoflavum
AATATACCGCGCCAGAATATTTTCTCGGTGAGCCAGGAACACCCGCTTCTGATTTATTTTCCCTGGGAGTTATCGCCTATCAAATGCTCTCAGGCCGGCTGCCCTATGGCACCGCTGTGGCCAAGTCGCGCACCACCGCCGCACAAAAAAAGCTGGTTTACGTATCCGTGCTCGACGACGAGCGGGAAATTCCGGTGTGGATCGACCACACGCTAAAACGCGCCGTGCATATCAACCCCAACAAACGTTATCGCGAGTTCTCTGAATTTCTCTACGAGCTGCGCCACCCCAGCTCCGCCTTCCTTAGCGCCACGCAACCGCCCCTACTCGAACGCAATCCGCTTATGTTCTGGCAGCTGCTCTCCTTTAGTCTCGCCCTAGTCGTTATTTTTTTAGCAGCGAAGTTGACGGGCAATTTTTAAGGCGCATTACTGCGGCATTTTGCGACCGCATTTTTCCAACCATCCACCATATCCTGGCGCTGCTGCTCTCCGATGTTCGCGTTGTAGCGCCCGGCTGCGGTCCAATGCTGCGAAAGATCTTCCAGGTCGCGATATAAACCCAAGTGCAATCCCGCTAAATGTGCGGCACCCAAGGCGCTGCTCTCGGTCACTGCTGCGCGCTCTACAGGCGCGTCGACAATATCCGCAAGCGCTTGCAGCAGCCATTCATTGACCGTCATGCCGCCGTCAACGCGCAATGCGGCGGGGCGCGCCCCCGCATCCTCAGCCATGGCTTGAAATAAATCACGGGTTTGATAACACACGGCTTCAAGTGCCGCGCGGGCGATTTCCGCTCTGCCGGAATCGCGGGTCAATCCAGATAAAACAGCGCGCGCATCCGGGTCCCAATAGGGTGCGCCCAAACCGGTAAATGCCGGCACCAGGTAAACACCGCGATTGGAATCGAGGCTGCGGGCAAGCCCTTCTGTCTCCGCCGCGTGGCGAATAATGCCAAGCTTATCGCGCAACCACTGCACGGCGGCACCGGCAATAAAAATCGCTCCTTCCAACGCGTAAGTCGTGCGGCCGTTGATGCGGTAGGCCACGGTGGTCAACAAGCGATTGCGCGACGTGATAGCACTCTCCCCTAAATTCATCAGGGCAAAACAGCCGGTGCCATAAGTGCTTTTTACCATGCCCTTGTTAAAACATGCCTGCCCGACCACAGCGGCCTGCTGATCTCCAGCGACACCCGCGATAGGTAATCGCCAATTATCCAAACCTTCTGTCACCACACCAAAATCCGCAGCGCAGTCGTACACCTGCGGCAACATAACAGCGGGAATATCGAATAATTCCAACAATTCTTCATCCCATTTCTGCGTGTGGATATTAAATAACATAGTGCGCGATGCATTGGTGGCATCAGTGGCGTGAACCGCGCCGCCGGTTAGCTTCCAGATCAACCAGGAATCGACGGTGCCAAATGCCAATTCACCGCGACAGGCCCGGTCGCGGGCGTTCTGCACACGGTCCAATATCCACGCAATTTTGGTCGCTGAAAAATACGGATCCAGCAATAGCCCGGTTTTTTCACTGATCCACTGCTCGCGGCCTTGCTGCCGTAATGTGCGGCAATAGTCGGCGGTGCGGCGGTCCTGCCAGACGATGGCCGGATAAACCGGTTCACCTGTTTTTTTGTCCCACACAACGGTGGTCTCGCGCTGATTGGTGATACCGATTCCCAATACTTGTTCCGCACTGTCCATCTGCTGCAAGACATCGCGGCAAACCTTGGCGGTGATCTGCCAGATTTCTTCCGGATCGTGCTCAACCCAGCCGTTGGCGGGATACGATTGTGTGAGCTCCTGCTGCGCCTTCGCCACCACTGTTCCGTCCTCTGAAAAAATCATAGCGCGGCTGCTGGTTGTACCCTGGTCAATGGCCAAGATGTAATTCGACATAAAACCATCCTTCAGTATTTATGGGAATGTCGCGCAAGCGACAACGCGATCGGCTTTTAAGAAGAGTTTAGCAGGATAAGGTTCGCGCTTTCCGAGCGACAGCGGAATGCCAATGATTAGAGACTGTTCATAACTCGCGAGCGAAGGTGAGACAAGGCAAGAACGACCGAACAAGCGGACTGGGCCGGCACACCGGTTTACACTAGATAAATAAGCATTGTGAGGACTTTATCAAGCAGCCTCGGCGAGCGCAGCAGTTACGAAACAGCCTCAAGGCGATGTGGTAATTCCGGTGCTTAAGATCGCACCGGAAGACTGAATCAATTTATGCACTATTCCATAAAAGCATACGCCTCTTGCGTATGCGAGCACATGCAAATAAATGCCCCATTAACAACCAAAACCCCATACCACTTGCCCCGCCTTTACCTGCAACCGGAGGTTCGGGTTCCACAACTTGCTCGATCGGTTCGCTGGAAACAAAAATATCGGCGGTGCCCTGCCCTTGATACCCTTCTGTCGCCAAGATCATGTATCGCTGCTCACTCATTTCCAACCCGGCATCAACCCACGCTTTAAAGTGATTGGCAGTGTTGATTGTACCTTCCACCGCTCCCGTGCCTTTTAGTTGTTGGCGCACACTGTAATAAGTCTTGATAATTGGGCTATTGATGCCGCCCTGAACGCGGGCGTAGCGATATAAATCGTAAATCCCACCATCACTTTCATAAGACCCAATAAATTGCCCCGGCGTGCTGGGATTAAACCCAAAATAACTTTCCACTATGTAATAGTCGATGATCGGATTATCCATCCAACCGTATAAGCTCAAGTATGCAGCACCTTGTGTCGGCAAAAACTCACCCGAATAATGCACGATGCGTTCATCGGCCGGCGCCCAACCCAAACCACCAAACCAATTATTAACGTTTGGTTGCCATTCCGCTGAATAGTGCCCATCTTCATGTAATGTCAGGGAAGCGTCACCCGTATCGACGAACATCTCATAATAAAAATCGCCGTGGAATCCTTGGGAACGTTCGGAAATTGTTTGACTGCTTGCGGCAGCGCAGTACAAAACGCTGGCAAGAGCCAGACCAACGATCGCCGTCTTGAACGCAATGCTCATCATTATTCTCCTTTGTTATATAGATGGTCGAGCGGAATCAATATTGTTAGCGGATAAACCATTCGGTTTATATCAGATTCTGCTGCGTGTGAAATACCGATGGAGAATTACTGATAGCATTCGTGCTATGGGTCACATGCACAGGGACAAATTTATTCCACGACTTATCGTTATTTGCCCATGAACTACTCATTTTTTTCACGAGCGATACGTCGCAGTTCGGCCAAGTCAGCCGTGTTATGCCAGCGATTATGCGTAAATACGCCGCTCACCGTAGCCACATTTTTGATATCGAGCAGGGGATTTTTATCGAGCAAAATAAAATCGGCGCGGTAGCCCTCGGCAATTTTTCCCGACACGGTTGTTTCATCCAGATAATCCGCGATATTTACCGTGCCGCAGGTCAAGGCTTCAAATGGCGTCAACCCCGCCTCAACCAATAAAGCCAATTCGAGGTGCGCGGATTTCCCCGGAATCATGGTGCCGAAAGTGTCGGTGCCCAATAATAAGGTGACACCTGCGTCATACAGCTCTTCGGTCAGCGCAAACATGACCTGCAGATTGCGTTCGACTTCCGCTCTATCGATCGGGAACTCCTCTTTTTGGTAGGGATTGGTCTCTTCACTCAACCACTGGTCGCGCACCGCTTTGGGCAAATACACCATATCCGGATCGTTGCGCAGGGTCGCCAGATCCTCATCGGAGGACCAGAGCCCCACCATTTTGTAAACGATTAAAGTCGGATCCAAATAAATGCCAGAATCGGCAATATCGTCCACCACCAATTTGCGGTACTCAGGATCGCGCAAGCGTGCGACATTGGCGCGATAGGCGGCGAGAAAATCCGTCGCAACCCCTGCTCCAATAGGTTGATCCCGCGACACATAGAGCAACTCCTCCATATGCTCAAGGCCATCCATTTCGAGACTTTTGGCCAGCGGCTGGGAATGCTGGGCGTGACCTATCACTTTGATGTTGCGATTATTGGCTCCAGCAATTACCGCCTCATAAATGGTCTCTGGCAAATCCCCATGCACTTTTACAAAATCAATTTTTTTCTGCTGATAGTCATTGAGCATCCGCTCGACATCTGCAACCGTTTTGGGAAAATCCCCCTGAAAATGATCCCCGCTGATCAGGTAGCGCGGACCGACAATTTCACCGGAAGCAATCTGGTCGCGCAATTTCAGATGGTCAATCGCCCCGTCACCGTCACCGGACCACATATTCGCCACGGTGGTTATCCCGTGGGCGAGGTACAAATTAAACATGGCTTCCGGATTCCATCGGGTATGCACATGCATATCCGCCAGCCCCGGCATCATATAGCGTGAATTACCATTGATACGCTGCGCTGCTTTGATCTGCGTGGCTTGCGCCTGATCCAAAATTGCGACAATTACCCCGTTTTTAATCGCGACGATTTTGTTTTCGAGCACGACATTCCGGTTCATGGGAATCACATGCACATTTTCAAACGCGTAATCGGCCTCGATTACCGCTCTTTCCACATGGACACAACCTGATA
>JBQGED010000244.1:0-2478 GCA_052039425.1 Sphingobacterium griseoflavum
AAAAATTCTCGAAGTCAAACAAAATCCAGATACCGGATTTATCGAATCCCTGCAGATGGATTCCGGCGCTCGCATTGAAGGCGATTTTTTTATTGATTGCACCGGCTTCGGCGGGTTGCTGATCGAGAAAACCCTCAAAGCGGGTTACGAGCATTGGGGGCAGTGGCTTCGCAATGACAGCGCTGTGGCATTGCAGACCGAATTCTCCGGCGATCTCCCGCCTTACACCCGCGCCATCGCCCACGACAGCGGCTGGCAGTGGAAAATTCCACTGCAGCATCGTCAGGGCACCGGGCACGTTTATTCCAGCGCTTATATTTCTGATGAGGCTGCGCGCGATACGCTGTTGCAGAATTTGGACGGCGATATCCGGGTGGAACTGCGGCTGCTGAAATTCCACACCGGTCGCCGCAAAAAAGCATGGGTCAAAAACTGTGTTGCCATCGGCCTTGCGGGCGGCTTTGTCGAGCCGTTGGAATCCACCAGTATTCATTTGATCCAGGTGGGCATTACTCGCCTATTGCAGCTGTTCCCATTCGGCGGTTGCAGCGAAAGTCTCGCCAATCGCTACAACGAGTTGTCGCGGGTTGAATACGAGCGCATTCGCGATTTCATCATCCTGCACTACAAGGCCACTCAACGCGATGACACGCCATATTGGCGTGACTGCCGCGATATGGAAGTGCCGGATTCATTGGCACAGCGCCTCGAAATTTTCAAAGAGGCAGGAATTGTGTATATGAATCCGGAAGAAGTATTCCGCATCGACTCCTGGATTCAGGTGTTGTTGGGGCAGAGAATGGAGCCGAAGCAATATCACCGTTTCGCTCACGCCATGGATATGCCGAAAACCGTGGAATCGCTGCGCAAATATAAAACGGATCTCGCGGCCGCGGTGAGCAAATTGCCGGCCCACGGGGATTTTCTTAAGGATTTTTGCCCGATGCAGTGGGATTGATATTTTATTGGCACTTCTGGCCAGAGTGGAAAAATCTCTCTGGCCATTTTATTGCTGTTATTTTTTAGTTCATCGGAGACGAATAAAATTACGGAGATCAGGTGCGACCTTTTTTACCTTTTGGGATCGCATTGAACGACACTATTGGCCGTATAAGGATGATTGCTGGTAATCCTCAAAAAGGCATCTATCCTGCTTTGGTGTGCTAACCGCGTTAAAGGTGTCAACATGAAAACAATAATCTCATCACTTTTCCTTTCCGCTTGCGCAGCCAGCCTGCTGCTTGCCGGGTGCGAGTCGCTGCAATCCGGGAATGGAGCTGCAAAACTGATTGCTGGGAAAGGAGCGGATGGCCGCTTCGCGCTGAACGATAAAGCGTATTTTCAGAATCGCGGCGTCGGGGTCATGGTGTTCGCCGATACCTATCCCGAAAGCCGCCAGAGCGGGGTAATTATCGTTAGCCATGGTAACCGCATTGCGAGCAATGGCGATTTGCGTCTGGAAGCGGCACCGGGTCAGTGGGGCGCAACGCCCAAGCTGATTAAACGGGAAGTGGACTACGAACGCAGCGAAATCCGTGCGACCCTCGCGTACCCGGACGAACGGATAAAAATGACGGGATTCAACCCGATTTATTATCCGGATCTCGATTTGACCTACGAACTGCGGGTCAATACCGATGGGGAAGCCATTCACGTCTATGTGGACCTGAACGAGCCGCTGCCGCCCGAGTGGGTCGGCCAAGTCGGTTTTAACCTGGAACTCTATCCCACCGATTTGTTTGGCAATTCTTGGTATATGGACGATGCCACCGGCATTTTCCCGCGTCAGGCCTATGGGGTTGACGCAAAATCGGGCTCCAAGCCCCAACCGCAAATCGTTCCCACGGGTGAACTAAAAGGCTTCATCCCTCTGGAAAACCATCAAGCTGTGCCTATGCCGCTGGCAGTGGGCAAGCGTTTAGCCATTGCGCCGGAATCAGATGAATTGCGTATGGTGATCGAGAGTCACCAGGGCAACCTGCAACTTCTTGATGGCCGCGTACAGCATCAAAACGGCTGGTTTATTGTCCGCAGTGAGGTCGCGGCCGGTGCGACCAAAGGTGCAATTCATTGGACGATCAAACCCAACGTCATCAAAAATTGGGTAGCGCCACCGGTAATTCAACACTCCATGGTCGGCTATCACCCGAACCAGAAAAAAGTCGCCGTGGTCGAAACCGATCCCAATAGTAAAATTCCCAGCAAAATGCAGTTGGTGCGTCTTGCCGGCGATGGCAACCACGAAGTTGTGCTGAATAAACCACTGGCGCAATACGGTGATTTTCTCCGCTTCCGTTATTACCACTTCGATTTCAGCGATGTGAACCGCGAAGGTTTATATCAATTGGTGCTCGGCGACACCCGCAGCAAACCTTTCCGCATTGCACATAATGTTTACGATCAAAACGTGTGGCAGCCGACGCTGGATTATTTTCTGCCAATTCAGATGGGGCACATGCGCGTCAAAGAAAAATACAA
>JBQGED010000245.1:0-30115 GCA_052039425.1 Sphingobacterium griseoflavum
GGCATGGATGGGGCGGTTATCAGGGAGTTTCAGCCGTTGTGTCAAAGCCGCCCCATTAACATCATTATTCGTTCAGCACCTCGCGGTGCTACGTCACCCGCCAGCCCGGTTACTCCCAAGATGGAAGAGGAAAATGCGGCGCTTTACAGCTCGGTCACCGAACACACCAGCACCGCTTTGTCGTGCGGTGCGGCGATTTTGAGTTGGATTGTAGTGTTCGGATCGGGAGCCGCTAGCGTCCCTACTCTGGGTGCAAGTACACCTTTAACGGTTTTATCTTATGCAGCTGCGTCTGCCAGTACCGCCCAATGTTTCATCGGAGGCTATAGATCGTCCAGGTTGATTGCAGGTCGTGAAGATCGGCTGGAGTGGTTGGATTCTCAGGAGTGGTATCAAAAAACATCCGCCGCACTGGATTTAGTATCGCTGGCCGGTGCGGGGGCATCTTATATGGCGACGATTAAAACCTACAAGGCGCTGAAGGCGACTGGTAATCAGTCGTTGACTAAAGCATTGAGTGAAATGCCCAGGGCGGAGAGAAAGCGCTTAACCGAAGAAATTATTCGCGCTACGCATCCGGGCATTTCCAATGCAGCAGTTAGGGCTTATATAAGAGCTGGGGTGTATCCCAAACGATATGGTCAAGCGGAAATATCATTATTCCTTAAAAGACAATTGATGGATGCTGTAGCTGCAACCATGAGTTTTTCTGGCAGCGGATTGTCCGGGATTATTCGAAATCCCGGCCGTATCCACGATTTGGTTTTTGGTATTTCCGTTCCGCTGGAGACGATTTAATGGCAAAAGCTAAGCGGGGCTCGAGTTTGGAAGCTGAGTATCGGGAGCAGGTAAAAAACACTCCTACATGGCAGTTGATAGATGACCTGATACACCTGCGTAAAATAATTCGTTGGTTGCCAGGTAGTATCAGTGGTGTCGCGATTGGATTTTTGATGGTGGTGCCGGTGTCCGCATGGGTGGCAGTTTTGTCAGAAATATTTAAAGATGCGCCGCCGGAGACCCATGTGCCCCACCTATTGGCTTTTGGCATGTTGTCAGTTGTGATCCATTCTTCCTTTATGTTTTGTATCAGCATGGGATTTATTTGGGGGCAAAAATATCTGATCCGATATCTTTGGTGCATGCAGTTGGTATCCCTGATCTTTTTAGCGGTTGCTTTTTACATAAAAGCCCCGACTTTGGTTATCGGCTTTGCGCTTGTTGGATGGCTAGTCGCTGTATTTATAGCTGGTCTAGCCAGAGGAAAAATGTTTACTGTCTATGCCGAGATTATGAGAGTTAAGCGAATTTATATGCAGGAGAGACGCGAGTATCTTGCGGAGTTGGCGCAGCAGAGAAAAACAAAGCGAAAGTAAAAAAATAAATATGTGAGCTTGGGTTGGATTAACCGCGCATTGCCTTCTCCTTTCCGCCGTACCTTTCCCTGCTCAACAACATCCATTGTGCACCCCAGACAAAAGGTCTAGATCGGGCACTTTTGCTTGATCACATCTCCAAACGCGCAAGCAGCTAAAATTTCGGAGGAAGTTTCGGCTGAGCCGCTCAGCGGGATTTGCCAGATTTGCTTCTGGTCCCGCTGGTTTTCTGCGAACTCAGCCTTGAATCTTTTCCGCGATGGCCTGCAGGTCGTCGGCGGATTCCAGGATGTTTTCCACAGTGATCTTTGCGGTGGCTGGATCCAAGTGGAGTTCTTCGTAGACCTTTTCCGGAATCTCTTGATAGACGCCGCTGCCGAAGCCGCGGTTGGCGAGGAGTTGGCGGGCGACGTAGACGAGTTTGGGATAAGCGCGGTGTTCACCCTGGTAGTAAGGATTGTTCTGGTGGCGCAGGGCGGTGACGACTTCCGCAGGCATATGCCAGGCTTCCAGCAGCCACGCCGCGATCTGACAGCTTGAAACACCGAGAAGGTGTTGTTCCACTGAAGACGCCGGGATATGCGGATTGACTTCCAGATGACGGCTGATATTGCCGAAGTAGGGCGGGAAGACTTCCGCCAGCACCAAATAGCCAAAATTGTTCAGCAAACCGGATAGATAGGCCATGCCGAAGCTCGCCCGGTGTTCACGGGCAATACTAGTAACCAGCCCTTCCACCACGGCGGCGGAGCAGACTGCCTGCTGCCAGTAGTCGCGAATCTGCTTCTGGTTCATAGCCGAGGTATTCATGGTTCTGCCGAGGGCGAGGCCCAGGGCGAGATTGAGCACCATATCGAAGCCGAGTACCCGCACGATCGCATCATGCACAGATTTGATTTTTCCCGGCGCGGAGTAATAGGGCGACGACGCCCAACTGACGACCTGGGCGGCCAGGGACGGATCGAGCTCTACGATATTAGACAGATCGCTGATATCGGCGTCCGGGTCGGCGCGCAGTTTAATGATGCGTTGCGCGGTTTCCGGCAGGGGTGGCAATTCGAGGGTTTCGTCCAGGCGCTGTTTGATACGCAGAGTGGTGAAGTTCTTCAGGGAGTAGAGAATCTGCTCCTGATCCATCTCCGCCGAATCCGGCAGGCGCGGCGCGGGTACGGCGAGTTCGCCGACGGCGGCATTGCGGATGATGCTTTTGAAATCGTGCTGACGCAGTTCCAGCATCTGCTCGCCATCGCCGGTTTCCAGCCAGAGGGTCTGGTGGCGCAGCAGCGAGGCATCGATCAACGTGGTCAGGCCCTGCCATTCAGGAATGGCAGGGACCATCTTGATGTTCTGTTGGGCCAGCAAGGGTGCGAGATCATTTGGGGACACGGATTCCAGCTGTCGACCGAACTGAGCTTTGATAGCGGTGAGGTCCAGCATGTGGTCGGCGGGCAGCAGTATCTGCAATCGGCCTTGATTGTCCTGCAGCACAAGAGATTTAACCGCACAGGTCTCGGCAGTTGGTGCCAAGTTGCTGCGTACGGAGGTAAAGCGCGCCTGACTGGCCTTCAACTGATAGGCGATATTGGCGGACTCAAGAATCTGAATAACACTTGCCGGTACGGGCACGCCACGTCCTCCTTATGATGCTTGGGAATGCGCGACCGCAATGGAAACGGTACGCGAATGAAGCGTTTTAGCTTCTCCTTGACTATAGACGGCTTCCGTCACTTCGCTAAACCGGGCAGCTGAACTGCGGCCGCTGGCCGACGAGCAGAATGGCGGTTAACCCTTCATATAATCCTGTTGATGGGCGAACCACCGCTGAATCAGCGCATCCGCTATCTGTGGGTGATGAGCCTGGATCAGTTCGGCGGTCTGCTGCACCTTTGGAATCATGTGGGCATCGCGCTGGAGGTCCGCGAGGCGGAATTGCAGCGCGCCAGTCTGGCGGGTGCCGAGGAGTTCACCGGGGCCGCGGATATTCAGATCCTGTTCGGCGATCACAAAACCGTCGTTGGTGCCGCGCATCACCCGGAGGCGCTGCTTTGCTACCCGAGACAGGGGATTGCCGTACAGCAGCACACAATGGCTTTCAGCGCGGCCGCGACCGACCCGGCCGCGCAGCTGGTGAAGTTGTGCCAGGCCGAGGCGCTCTGGATTTTCGATGATCATAAGGCTGGCGTTGGGCACGTCGACCCCTACTTCGATCACGGTGGTGGCGACCAATAAATGCAGTTCGCCGGCTTTGAACCGTGCCATGGTTTCCTCTTTCTCCCGACCTTTCAGCCTGCCGTGAATCAGTCCCACCTGCAGCTCCGGCAGCGCCTCGCGCAGTTGCCCAGCCATCTCCTCGGCGGCCGCGGCTGCCAACGTCTCGGAATCCTCCACCAGAGTGCAGACCCAGTACGCCTGCCGCCCTTCGCGGCAGGCGCTGCGCACCCGTTCGATCACGTCGGCGCGGCGTTGCTGGCTAACCAGCACCGTATTGACCGGCGTTCGCCCGGGAGGCAATTCATCGATTACCGACAGATCCAGATCCGCGTAGGCGGTCATGGCCAAGGTGCGCGGGATAGGGGTGGCGGTCATCACCAGTTGATGGGGGCGCAGAGGAGCTCCGCCCGGCGAATACACATTTTTATCGAGTAGAGACAGCCTTTGATGCACACCAAAACGATGTTGCTCGTCGATGATTACCAGACCGAGGCGGGCAAAGCGCACGTTTTCTTGGAATAACGCGTGGGTGCCGACCACCAGCTGTGCCGAGCCGTGGGCGATCAGATCTAACGCCGCCTGTTTTTGTTTCGGCGTCAACCGGCCAACCAGCCAAGCGACGCTGAATCCCAAGGGCGCCAGCCAGGATTCGAAATTGCGTTTGTGCTGTTCGGCAAGAATTTCCGTGGGAGCCACCAGCGCGACTTGCCATTTATGCCCCACTGCAGCCAAGGCTGCCGCCGCCGCCACCAGCGTTTTGCCGCTGCCGACGTCACCTTGAACCAGGCGCAACATGGGGCGGGGTTCGGCCAGATCCGCATGGATATCGCGGATTACCCGCTGCTGTGCGCCGGTCAGGGCAAAGGGCAAGCGTCCGTAAAAATCCTGCAGCAGTGCTGGATCGGCTGGTAATACGGGCGCGGCTTCTAAGCGGGCGAGAGCGCGGCTGTGTTGCAGGGCCAGATGGTGGGCCAGCATCTCTTCGAACGCCAAGCGTTGTTGATACGTATGAGTGCCGGAGATCAGTAATGGAATAGGCGCGTCTTTAGGTGGAAAGTGCACATACGCCAGCGCGTCGCTGAGACTGGAAATCTCGAAGTGCTGATTGACCTCCCGAGGTAACAGTTCCGCTGGTGGCGACAGCCGCATCATATCCACCGCCAGGGCGGTCAGCTTGCGCAGGCGCGCTTGGCTCAATCCTTCGGTCGTTGGATAAACCGGTGTCAGCGATTGGTTGACCGGTTTGTAAGCCGCCCCCGGTTGTATCACCTCGTATTCAGGGTGATACAGCTCCACGCCAGATGATCCCTGTCGTGGGTCACCGAAGCAGCGGATGTGAGCACCGGCTGCAAATTGTGACTTTTGCGCAGCGTTGAAATGGAAAAACCGCAGATTTACCTGGCCTGTGTCATCCCGCAGGGTAACCAGCAGGCTGCGCCGGCGACCCATCACCACATCGCAGCGCACAACTGCTCCTTCGATCACAACGCTGGTATTGGGGGCCAAATCTCCGATGGGGACTATGGTAGTCCGGTCGAGATAGCGCAGGGGCAGGTGGAACAGAATGTCCTGCACCGTATGCAGGTTGAGTCGCGCGAGCGTCTGCGCAAAATTCGCCCCCACACCCTTAAGCGCAGTGACGGAAAGTTTGGCGAGGGACGGAGCCGCAGTCACGGCGTATCACAGAGCGATTTTTTGATGTGTGGCCAGTTCGGCACGCCCCACATAGATGGCTTCGCGCAATACATCTACGGCCTTGTGGCGGGGAAAGCTGGCGCGCCAGGCGAGCGCGACGGTGCGTTTTGGCGCGGTGCCGGCGAAAGGTTTGACTACCAGGGCATCATCGGCATAGTGACTGGCCACAGCCGCAGAGCGCGGCAGAATGGTGATGCCAAGGCCGGATGCGACCATGTACTTCAGCGTCTCCAGCGTACTGCCTTCCCGCGCAGTGCGCACTCTGCCGTTGGGGTCATCAATGGATGGTTTGAGCATTGGACAGGCTTCCAGCACCTGATCGCGAAAACAATGGCCTTCGCCCAACAGCAGCAGATTATGACCAGTAAGTTGATTGGGCTCGATGGCGCCGAAGCGGGTCAGCGGATGGTGGCGATCCATCACAATCACAAACTCCTCGTCATACAGCGGCTGAGTCACCACATCGGCCTCGGTAAAAGGCAGGGCTACGATAATGGTGTCCAATTCGCCTTGGCGGATGCGCCGCCGCAAGGTGCCGGTAAAGCTTTCTTCCACATAAAGCGGCATTTTGGGCGCGAGTTTTTGCAGTTGCGGGATCACATACGGCAGCAGGTAGGGGCCTATGGTAAAAATGGCCCCCACGGACAGCGGGCTGGACAGCTGATCTTTGCCTGAGCTGGCGATATCTCTAATCGCCGCCGCCTGTTCGAGAACCTTTTGTGCCTGTTGGACAATCTGCTCGCCGAGGGGGGTTGGGTATACCCGAGTTTTGGAGCGCTCAAAGATGGCGGTTTCGAGTTCGTCTTCCAGCTTTTTCACTGCGATGCTGAGAGTGGGTTGGGAGACATGACAGCGCTCTGCCGCTCGGCCGAAATGCTGTTCCTGCGCTAGTGTGACTATGTAGCGAAGTTCGGTGAGCGTCATGGCAAAATCTATCAGAGGTATGAGTGCGATAAATAAACCTTAGGAGGGGGCATTTTGCAATCGAAAAGTGTGCTGTTTCTCGGTTTCGGCGACATCGCTCGCCGCACTGCCCATTCGCTACCGGAATATCAACACTTTGCTGTTTCCCGGTCGCGGCGAGATGTTCCGACAAATGCGGAATTCTGGTGCGGTGCAGCAGATAGCGCTGCCATATGTGAGCGAATGCAGAATCGCGTTTTTGATGCGGTCGTGATCACTCTCACTCCCGCCGATCACACACCCGCCGCATACGAGCGTTCTTATGTAGAAACTCTGCAAAACCTGTTGCCGATATGGCGCGCGGTGCCGCCGGGATTGATTCTGTTTGTCTCCAGTACCAGCGTGTATCACCAGAGGGATGGCGAGTGGGTGGACGAAGAGAGCGAGGTTTTGCCGGAGCATTTCTCGGGGCGCTGTCTTTTGCGGGCGGAGGGACTTCTGCGAGAGAGCGGTTTGCCTGTGTGCGTTGTCCGCTTTGCTGGAATTTACGGGCCTGGAAGGGACTTTTTATTGCGTCAGGTGCGGGCGGGCAAAGGCGGTTCGCACGAGATTACCAACCGCATACACGCCGATGACTGCGCAGGTTTTCTTGCGCATTTACTGCGCCGGCATTTTTCGGGGGATGCGCTGGAGCCTCTTTATATAGGTTGCGACAACGGCCCGGCTCCCGGGGCGGAAGTGCGCCGCTGGTTGGCGGAGCGTATCGGTGTCGACCCGGACAGTCTGGTGCTGAGCACCTCTGAGCGCGGAGGCATCAAGCGTTGCAGCAATCGCAGGCTGTTGGCCTCGGGCTATCGGATGCACTATCCGTCTTATCGTGAAGGTTACGGCGCGCTGTTGGCGTCCGGTGAGTTGGGTTGATCTTCAGGTGGTTCGAGCCAGTGTTGAATCACGCTTTCCAATTCCTCCAGTCCTTCTCCAGTGTGAGAGGAAAAGGTTTGAGCACTGACCAAGTCCTGCACGCGGGATTTTTTTACATGTTGGCGAACCTGCATCAGCGTGGTCTGGGCGGCGCCGCGACTCAGCTTGTCGGCTTTGGTCAACAACAGGTGGACCGGCATTTCCCCCGCCACTGCCCAGTTGAGCATGGTGGTGTCGTAGGCCTGCAACGGGTGCCGTATATCCATCAATAACACTAGGCCGCGCAACGTCTGGCGGTTCTGCAGATACTCAGCGAGATTCTCCTGCCACTGCTGCTTGGTCGCCAGCGGCACCTTGGCATAGCCATAACCCGGCAGGTCCACCAGGCGCAATTCTTCATCGCCCAGGGCGAAAAAATTGATGAGCTGGGTACGGCCGGGGGTTTTACTGGTGCGCGCGAGCTTGCCATTTTGGGTGAGAGTGTTGATGGCGCTGGACTTGCCGGCGTTGGAGCGCCCCGCGAAAGCGACTTCGCAGCCGGTTTCGGGTGGGCACTGGTGCAGGCTGGGTGCGCTGGTGAGAAAGCGGGCTTTGCGAAACAGATTGGGGTCGGCCATGGGGCTCTCGGGGCAGGGTATATAAATAGATGAGTTATCGGAATCGAGTGTATATAATGCCAGCCCAAATCATCCCTGGCGACTTGCCGCGTCAGGCGTCAAAGCGCAAGCACATCATAAGCTCAGCCAAAATCTCATTACCCTGTGCTTCCAGCCTGCGGAATGCGCAGCTTTGCTTTGATTGAACGGTTCACTTTTAGACGATAACGGGAATAGTCATGAGCAATTCACTTCGTATATTTCTGCTGACCCTCGGCTTTGCCGCTCTGGCACCCGCCGCTTTTGCGGTTGGTAATGCCGCCCGAGGCGAAACGCTGGTAGCCGTTTGCACCGCGTGTCACGGTGCCGACGGCAACAGCCCAGCTCCCAACTTTCCCAAGTTGGCGGGCCTTGGTGAAAAATACATCACTAAACAGCTCAGCGACATCAAAACCGGCGTCCGCGTGGTCCCAGAGATGACCGGTCTGCTCAATAATTCCAGCGCCCAGGATCTCGCCGATATGGCGGCGTTCTACGCCGCAAAACCCATCCAGCTGGCTGGTGCGAAAGAGTTGAAGGTGCGCCTCAACTCCGGCGTTGAAGTCGATGCATTGGCGTTGGGTGAGAAGGTATACCGCGCCGGCAATCTCGCCACCCAAACGCCCGCCTGCACGGGTTGCCACTCTCCTCGCGGTCAAGGCAATGCCCCTGCGGCATTCCCGCGACTCAGCGGTCAGCACGCCCAATACATCGAGAAGCAACTGCGCGATTTTCGCTCTGGTGCACGGGTGAATGATGGCGAAGCCCAGATCATGCGCAAAGCGGCTGAGCACTTGTCGGATGCTGAGATTGTTGCCTTGGCGAACTACATCGCCGGCTTGAACTAATCTGTACGGGTTCACGCTTTTTTGTTTGCGGCGGGAACTCGCACTCCGCGTCTGCTTCTAATGCGTCTAGCGGTCCGAGCCGCTTATCTTCAGCAATGAAAAAGGGGAAATACATGCGTTTTCTTTTAGCGATTTTGGGTCTGGCTTTGCCTCTGTTTGCCAGTGCTGCTGGTGAGCCCGCCAAGCCGACCTTCGAGGAAGGCAAGCATTACACCATCCTCAGCGGCCAGCCCAAGCCTTCCAAAACCGGCAAAATTGAAGTTACGGAGATGTTCTGGTACGGCTGTGGCCACTGTTACAACTTCGAAACGCCCTTGGAAGAGTGGAAGAAGACCCTTGGTGACGACGTGACCTTGGTGCGCTCGCCAGCTATGTGGCAACAGCGTCGCAATCCGCCAGATGCTATGTGGACCCATGCCAAGCTCTATTACACCGCTGCCGCGATGGGTCAGCTCGAGAAGTTGCACCCTGCATTTTTTGACGCGATGCACAAACTTAACAAGCAGCTGATCAACCCCGCTGAAATATCTGCGGTGGTATCAGCGCAAGGCTTGGATGGTGAGGCTTTCGTTAAAACCATGGATTCGTTTGCGGTAACAGCCCAAGTGACCCAGGCGGATGCGCGCCAGCGCGCTTACCGCGTAACCGGCACTCCTGAATTGGTAGTTGGTGGTTATTACCACGTGTCGGCTGGTGGGGCCGGCAGTCAGAAGGAGATGTTGCAAGTCGTCGACTTCCTGATCGACAAGATCCGTTCCGAGCGTTGATTATTTTCAGCCCAATAAAAAAGGCCGTTCCGGCCTTTTTTATTGGGCGCTATTCACTCCCACATATTTCTGAATCACTTTGACCAATTGATCATCATTGATTGGCTTGGTCAGCAGGTCATCCACGCCGCTGTTCAAAATGCTTTGCTGCTCAGTCTCAATGGCGTGAGCCGTAAGCGCTAGGATCGGTAGTTTCTGCAGGCGGGGAATCTGGCGAATACGGCGAGTCACCTCTTTGCCACTGATTCCCGGCAAAGAAATGTCCATTAGGATCAGATCAAAACTCCCCTTATCAAGCATAGCCAGGCAACGCTCTCCGCTCTCTACGCAAGTTACTTCGTAACCTTCATCTTCCAGTATCCAGGAAACCAGTTTGCTGTTATCTGGATTATCTTCAACGACCAAAATATGAGCGTTCATAGCCCCCCCTTTGTTTGGGACATCCCGGCCCCCTGCGGGCAAGATTCAATATGCTTTGCAGAGTATAGACAGTTTTATGGGTGTCTAATTTGACACAATTAAGTCAAATTAAGCTGATAAAGCCATAAAAATGCAGCGTATTTCTCGATTTTGAGTGTTCTATGTGGGGATGTTGTCCCCTTATATGGCAGCATGCAAAGTCTTAAGTTTGTGGCTCAAAATCACAAATGCTGTTTGCATCTCAGAATCTTTAAAAAAATTTGACCAATAAATAAAATTTTTAGTTATTTATGTACATATTTTATGCAGAAGTGTAAGGTTCGACCTCAATTTAGCTGCCGGTGGGCAGTAAGTAATGCGAAAGGCACTTTATGGATCTGATAGATCACTCCCGAAATCTGACACAGCAGCTCACCTATGAACTTGGACGGTCGATTGTCCAAGGCAAATACAAAGTGGACTCGGCGTTTCCCACCGAGGCGGATCTTTCCGCGCAATTCAATATCAGCCGTAGCGTGACCCGAGAAGCAGTGAAAATGCTGACTGCCAAGGGGCTGATCTGCTCGCGCCCGCGCAAAGGCATCCGCGTGCAGCCGCCGCACCAGTGGAATATGTTCGATTCGGATGTGCTTAATTGGACTCTGGCTGCAAAGCCTTCGTTACAATTGTTAAAAGAATTCACCCAGTTGCGTGTTGCTATAGAGCCCGAAGCCGTGGCTTTGGCTTGTCGCGTGGCGACAGATGCCCAGATCGAAGCGATCGGCCATGCGCTGACGCGTATGGAGCTAGCCGAGCAGGGGGATGACGATCCGCTGGATGCTGATATTCAGTTCCATACCCGAATCCTTGAAGCCAGCAACAACCGGTTTTTCATCCAGTTTTGTGACTTTATCCAGGCGGCGCTGCGTATCAGTATTGCCTGCACCAATCAACTCAAATCCGTAAAAGCCGCCAGCGCTTATGACCACCGCAGCGTTTACGAGGCCATCAGCCGGCGCGACCGCAACGGCGCTCGGGATGCAATGCGACGGCTTTTGGATGAGGCGATGGATTTGATCGTCGAGTCTATGGTTGAGCCGCCCCAGCGAAACCCAGTGGCGATGCTCAGTACAGCCCCCGCCTAGTTTTGATTTTCAGTGCAAGGCGTTCTCCCCCGGACGCCTTGATGCGAGAGCATTTCGCCGTTAAGACCTCGACAGTACGATCCTCTCTCGACTTATAGTCACCTCTAGAGATTCCCTCCCGCAGCCCGCATAATAGCCGCGCCTTGCCGCCCAACCGGGCTGCGGCGGAGCTGCAAGTACACACTAATAACGATGCCGGTCTCCCGCGCCCAAGCATCCGCGAACATACCCGCCCCTGCGGCGGCCATTAAATAAGAAAGAGGTTTTTATGTCTGGAATGTCAGGAGCTGGCAGTCGCTCTGCCACCGAGGGTTTGGGGACGCAGAATTACACCATGTCGCTGGTATGGCTGACATCGTTGTTTTTCATGTGGGGCTTTCTAACCTGTTTGAACGATATTTTGATTCCCCACCTGAAAAACGTTTTTGACCTGACCTACGCTAGGGCCATGCTGGTGCAATTCTGCTTTTTTGGCGCTTATTTTATTGTGTCTATGCCTGCGGGCATTTTAGTGAAAAAAGTCGGGTATAAATCCGGCATTGTTATAGGTTTGGCAATTGCCTCGGTGGGCTGCCTGATGTTTTATCCCGCCGCGCAAATGCGCGTCTATGAGATCTTTCTCGCGGCACTGTTTGTGCTCGCTGCTGGCATCACCATTCTGCAGGTGTCCGCCAATCCCTATGTCACCATCCTTGGTGAGTCCCGCACCGCACCCAGCCGCTTAACACTGACCCAAGCTTTTAACTCTCTCGGCACCACCATCGCGCCGGTATTTGGCTCCGTGCTGATATTGGCTGGCGCCACAGTGGGAATGAGCCCTGACGAAGTGAAGGCGCATGAGGCGCAGTCCGTGCAAGGTCCGTATTTAATGCTCGCCGGCGCCTTGATCGTACTGGCCGGTATTTTTGCTATGTTGAAGTTGCCGCGTGTGGTGGATGATGAAATCCCAGTTCACCCTGGCGATCTTGGTTCTTCCGCTTGGTCCTATCCGCATCTGGTGTTGGGTGCCGTAGGTATTTTTGTTTACGTGGGCGCGGAAGTGGCAATCGGCAGTTTTCTGGTCAATTTCATCAGTGAGCCGGCTATTGGCAATATGAGCGAAGCCGAAGCTGCGAAGTATGTCGCCTACTATTGGGGCGCCGCGATGGTGGGTCGTTTTATCGGCGCAGCGGCGATGCGGAAGATTTCCGGTGGTGTTGCGCTTGCGTTCAATGCAGTCGGCGCTTGTGTCCTGATTGCCGTGGCCATGTTAGGGGCCGGTAAGGTTGCTATGTGGGCGATATTAGCAGTGGGCTTGTGTAATTCCATCATGTTCCCGACCATTTTCAGCCTCGCATTGCGCGGGCTGGGTGCGCATACCAGTCAGGGCTCGGGGATTTTGTGTATGGCGATTGTCGGCGGCGCGTTGATTCCGGTGGTGCAAGGTTTTCTGGCGGACACCATCGGGATTCAAATGGCGTTTTTCCTGCCGATTATCTGTTACGCCTATATTGCGTTTTACGGGCTTAAGGGATCCGTCGGTCGGCACAGCGGAATAGGTTAACAAAGGGAGCTTCGGCTCCTTTTTTTATATCCGCAATTTTATTTGAGATGCAGACCGCCACGGTTGTGCATGATCACCGCTACAGCGCAGAACAAACGCTGGTCGCAGACTTCCTCTTTTATTTCGACTTCAAACACGTCTATAGGCGCGTTGCTGAAACGCTGGGCCCAGCTGCGCACGCGCGCCGCTATGCTGTCCTGGTTATCGCGACGGGGCAGGCGGGAAAAAATCGCCGCGATTTTGTTTTGCTCGTGAGTGACTCCCGCAAAATCGTCTGGATTGACTTGATCCAATGCGTAGCCTAGGTCTGTGCTCAGAGCGTGCACCGGCTTGACATGCAATATAGGCGCATCGTTCGCGTCGAGCAGCGTATTGCCCATAAGCGCGCCGAGCATACTGCCGGAGTCTTTATCAAAAGCGGCAATTTTGGGCGCACCGCCGCTATTGATTTGCTCAAGAATAAAATTCTGTTGGGGGTTGTTGGGGGAAAGAAATTCGGATATCTGGTAAAAGCCTTGTTGGCGATTGAGATGGATCGTGAAAAGCTCAGCATTATTGCAGCGCAGCGTGTAGGACGAGACATAGCTGCGCATTCCGCGCATGTCAGTACTGATCCAGTTATTCAAAACAATGGTCTTCAAGTTCGCCGCCTGTATTGTTGTTGTCTGCGGGTCGGGCACGCTGTGAGGGCTCGATTCTGCCAACAACCACTGAATATCCAGAATCGCGAGTCGTCGGATTTTATGAGAAGCACAAATGCTTGCGCAAGCGCGTTAATGTGCGCTGTTGCCGCTAAACCCTGCCGATAAAGTTTGCATCAAGTTGTGATCTGAGTTGCAGATTTGCGCTTCATAAGCGGAAGCCTTCGGAAAACCACAAGCTTCCCAGAAAACACCAACCGGATCACTGTTGATTGTTGTGCGTCGGGCCTCACTGACAGCGCTTGAAACTTTGCCGGCCCATCCCAATCTATAAGCGCCGTTACGTCCGCCGGAATACTGGTGGCGCCTTGATTCTATTCGTTAAAAGCCGTCAGAGCAGAGCACGAAGATCTGCGTGGCGATCATCATCACCTTGATAATAACGGGGGTAAAACCGTGGACAGCCGCGCATGCTTGAGCCGCTCGACTTTCATTTGGCGCCGCCACCGTGTTTTGTCTGCGATCATTCCCGCGCCCGGATTCCCTGATTTCTTTTCACCCCTAACTTGCGCGCAGCGCGCCACTTCTTTTCTGATGCAAAGGAGGTTTTTCTCGTGATCACAGTTGAGCGTCTGAACCGCACCTACGGCAGCCTCCACGCTGTCCGGGATGTGAGCTTCACCATTTCACAGGGCGAGGTTATCGGCCTGTTGGGTCCCAACGGGGCCGGTAAGACCACCATCATGAAAATGATGTGTGGCTATCTGGAACCGAGCTCCGGCAGCGTGACCATCAACGGTATCAACGTTGCCCAGGACACCAAGCTCGCCCAGTCTTATATAGGTTATCTGCCGGAAAATCTGCCGGTTTATCCCGAGATGACGATCGTGAGCTATTTGGAATACGCCGCCGGTTTACGCGGCATATCACTGGAGCAACAGGCGGCGGAGATACGTCGTGTTTTGGACGCGACCGATCTGCGCAATCGCGCTATGGATAAAATCGGCTCCCTCTCCCGCGGTTTGAAACAACGTGTCGGCGTAGCCCAGGCGCTGCTAGGTAATCCCAGGGTGCTCGTACTTGATGAGCCCACCAACGGTCTCGATCCCACTCAAACCCTGCAAATGCGCGAGCTAATCCGTAAGCTCGCAGAAACCACCACCGTCATTATTTCCACGCACATTCTGTCTGAGGTCGAAGTCGTGTGCGATCGCGTGCGGATGGTGCGCAGCGGTTCTCTGGTGCTGGATTCCCGTATTGACGAACTCACTGAAGCCGGCATGCTCAATGTGAGTACCTCCCTGACTGCGACGGCGCTGCAGGCAATTTTGCAACAAACTACGGGCATCAAAGGTTTTCAATTTCAACAACAGGGCACCATTACAGAGTGCCGCATAAAACTCGCCGATCAGAGCACCGCCAACAGTGTCAGTGCCGGACTTGCGCGCAAAATCATTGAAGCGGGCGGCGAACTCTATCAACTGCATCGGGAACAGCGCGATCTGGAAACGCTGTTCCGCGAATTGAATTCAGCAGAGGGGATAGCAAATGCAGCGTGATAATTCGACAAACGCGGTCGGTAATATTGTCGTCAAAGAATTGGGTCAATTTTTCCGCGCTCCCATCGCCTGGTTATTTTTGTGCACCTTTTTATTGATTTCCCTATTTGTGTTTTTCTGGGTGGAAGCCTTTTTCGCCCGTAATATCGCCGACGTGCGCCCGCTATTTTCCTGGATGCCTCTGTTGCTGATTTTTTTATCAGCTGCGCTCACCATGAAAATGTGGAGCGAAGAGCGCCGTAGCGGTACCTTGGAGCATGTGCTGACCCAGCCTGTGCCCCTGTGGCAATTTGTTGTGGGTAAGTTCTTTGCCTGCTGGATTCTGCTGGCGCTGGCGCTGCTGTTGACTCTGCCATTGCCAATCACTGTTTCCTTTTTAGGTGACGTCGATTGGGGCCCGGTGTGGTCCGGCTATATTGCCGCGCTGTTGTTGGGTGGTGCATACATCAGCATGGGATTATTTATTTCTGCGCGTTGTGATAACCAGATTGTCAGCCTGATTTTGACCGTGGCGCTGGCCAGTGTTTTTTATCTCATAGGCGCGGGCGTATTAACCAATCTTGTTGGCAATCAGACTGCGGAAGTGATGCGCAGCATAGGTACGGGTTCGCGCTTTGAATCGATCACTCGCGGCGTGCTGGACATGCGCGATCTCTACTATTACCTCAGCTTGATCGTGGCGTTTTTAGCGCTGAACATTTTTGCTCTCGAGCGCGGTCGCTGGGCCAGCGACGGCAACGCCAAATTACACGGCATTTGGCGCTGGGGCACCGTGCTGGTGGTGGCCAATATGCTGGTGGCGAATGTCTGGTTGAGCCAGCTCCCATCTCTGCGCTGGGATACCACTCGCGGCAATATTTACTCCATTTCCGACGCGACCAAGGGCTACCTCGCGCAGGTGCAGGAGCCGGTGTTGATCCGCGGTTATTTCACGCAGAAAACCCATCCGCTGTTGGCGCCTTTAGTGCCGCAATTGCAGGATTTGCTGCGCGAATATGAAATTGCCGGCAAGGGCCGAGTGCGTGTGGAAATTGTCGATCCCACCGAGAGCCCCGAGATCGAGGACGAAGCCAATAACCGCTTTAACATCAAACCGACTCCGTTCCGCGTCAACGATCGCCATCAGGCGGCTTTGGTTAATTCCTATTTCGACGTGTTGGTGCAGTACGGCGATCGCCATCAGGTTCTCGGCTTTAATGATTTAATTGAAGTGAAATTCCAGGGCGATACCGATATCAAGGTGCAATTGCGCAACCCGGAATACGACGTGACCCGGGTGATCAAAAAAGTGCTCTACGAATATCAGTCCAGCGGCGACATTTATGCGGGCCTGCAAAGCCCCGTCGAATTGGAAGCCTATGTTTCCGCCGACAGCCAATTGCCTCCTGAATTGGTGGAGTTGCGCAAGGCAATTGAAAAGGAAATTGAAGATGTCAAAAAAGTGGCCGGTGACAAATTCACCGCCCGCTTTATCGATCCGGATGCCAATGGCGGCGCGGAAGGTCGACGCATTGCAGAGGAATATGGCTTTGCACCTATGGCTACCGGCCTGATCGATCCCAAACCCTTTTTTTTCTATGTGGCGCTGGGGCATGGCGATCAATTGATTCAGATTCCCCTCGGCGATTACACCATCGGCAGTTTCCGCAACGCGCTGCAGGCCGGAGTGAAGCGTTTTGCGCAGGGCTTTACCCGCACCATCGCGGTGGCGACACCGTCCGACGCCGGTGCGCAACAGCACTTTGGTATGCCCATGTCCGACAAACCGAAATTCACCGCGCTGCAGGAAATGCTGCGTCAGGATTTTAATGTCAGCGAAGAAAATTTGTCTGACGGGCACGTGGAAGGCAATGTCGATTTGCTGGTATTGGCCGCGCCGGATCTTTCCGACGATAAACAGCTGTATGCCATCGACCAATTCCTGATGCGTGGGGGCACCGTGATTGCCGCGCTTTCACCCTACTCAGCGAAAATGAGCCGCACCAGCATGACCCTGGAAAATTATTCCAGCGAACTCGGTCAGTGGCTGTCCAGCATGGGCGTGAACATGGGTAATGAACTGGTACTCGATCCGCAAAACTCCACTTTCCCAGTACCTACGGTGCGCGAAGTGGGCGGCATGCGCTTCCAGGAAATGCGCCTGGTGGATTACCCATATTTTGTCGACGTGCGTGGCGAAGGACTCAACACTGACTCGCCAATCACCGCAGATCTGCCGCAGGTTGTTGTGCCCTGGGCTTCACCAATTCTCCTCGACGAGGAAAAAACTAAAGGCTTGAGCGTAACGCCGCTGCTGAGCAGTAGCGAGCGCGCCTGGTTGGGTGACACCAGCGGCGTGGTTCCCAATGCTACCCAGCTGCAGTACGGCTATACCGCAACCGGTGAACGCAAGAGTCATCTGCTCGCAGTAGCTCTGCAGGGTAAATTTACCTCGCACTTTGCCGGCAAGGATTCTCCCCTCGCCACTGCGCAGTCGACGCCTGCGGAAGGCGAGGAAAATGCCGCTGCGAAACCGCAGCCCATCAATTCGGTGTTGAAGCATTCATCTGAGAATGCGCGCCTGATTGTATTTGCCTCCACCGATATGTTCAGCGATCAGGTTGTGCAAATGTTGGGCGGCGTCTACGGTGGCAATTACCTGAACAGCCTGCAGTTGGTGGTTAACGCGACGGATTGGGCGCTGGAGGATCAGGGCCTGCTCAGCATCCGCGCCCGCGGTCATTTCAATCGCACATTGACGCCTATGGAAGCCGGCGAGCAGCAGATCTGGGAATACGTGAATTACGGTCTGGTGCTGCTCGGGTTATTCATTCTCTGGCTGGTCCTGCACTATGTGAATCGCGCTCGCGACGCGCGTTATCAACAGTGGCTGGCGGCTTAATCGGGAGGTGACATGAACATATCGAAAATCGAAAAGTCCTCGAAGAAAATTCCCTGGCTCGCCGGCCTGTTTGGTCTGCAGGTGGTATTGGCAGTGGTGTTGTTCAATGCGCAAAACACTCAGTCGATCGCGCAGAATGAACCGCTGCTGGCATTCGATCGGGCCGCGCTCGATAAAATTGAAATCGTCGCGCCCGACGGCAAAATCGATCTGCAGAAAAAAGACGGTCGTTGGCAATTGGGCGACGGCCTGCCCGTGCTTGAGACGCGTATGGAGGAATTGCTGAATGAACTCTCCGGCTTGCGCAGCGGCTGGGCAGTGGCCACCAGCTCCGACGCGGCCAAACGCTTCGAAGTCACCGACGAAAAGTTCCGCCGCAAAATTCATGTGCATCAAGCTGGTAAAGAGGTGGGTTCGCTGATCTTGGGAACCTCGCCGAGTTTCCGTCACGCGCATGTGCGCAAACCCAACGCCAGCGAAATTTATTCCGTGAAAATGGATGAGTTTTCGCTGCCGGTGGAGAACGACAGTTGGATGGATAATCAGTTGCTGCAACCGAAAGGTGATATCACCGCGTTGCAGTTTGGCGACCAGCGGGTGGAAAAAATCTCCGGGCAATGGCCAGCAAAACCGGAAGTAGGAGCTGCAGCGGCGTCAGCGGATTCTGAGGAGGCATCCGCCGCCAATGACGCTGGGGCGACGCCGCAGACCTCTGGTTTCGACAGTTCCGCATTCGCCAAAGCATTGTCTGAGCTGGCGGTGCTGGGACTGGCCACGAATCAGGCTGAGCTGGACGCTCCCACCACCAGCGATGCGAACACTCAAGGTGACAGTCAGCTGCTGAAAATTGAGTGGAAGGTGACCACCAGCGAAGGCGAGTTCGATTATCAATTGCTCAGCAAAAATGATGAGTACTACATTCGCCGGAGTGATATCGACCACACCTTCAAACTGTCCAAATCCCAATACAACGCGCTGGCCAAAATCCAGGAGCTGCGTCAGTCCTGATTATCTTTCGGAACCTTCCGCAGCTGCGGAAGGTTCTTATCTCATTGAATCATTCTTCCTAATTGTCTGAATCTCGCTGCGTTTCGCGATACCGGGCGGAACTTCAGCTGGTAAAACTTATCTTTTATCTGCGCTGACAAAACACATTGAAAATGTCTCGCTGAGCCCCATTTTGCCTTTTCCTGATTTCTGTTGAGGGATACTGAATGAAATTCCCAGCTGTGTTGACTCTGAGTATGAGCTTGCTGTTTGCGGGCCCTGTATTTGCGGCACTGCCGAACGTGGACGCCAGCGGCAATGCGCTGCCTTCCCTGGCGCCAATGCTGAAAAGCGTCAATCCCGCCGTGGTCAATATCGCCACTTTTACCAAACGCGAAGCCAATAACCCCCTTTTGAATGACCCATTTTTCCGCCATTTTTTTGATATTCCCGAACAGCGCCAAGGGCCGCAGCAGCGCCAGCGCAGTGCCGGATCTGGAGTGATCGTGGATGCGGGGAGCGGCTTGGTGGTCACCAACCACCATGTCATTAAAGGTGCGGATGAGATTCAGGTAGTGCTTAACGACGGCCGCAGTTTCGCCGCGGAATTGGTCGGTTCCGATCCAGAAGTGGATATCGCGGTGCTAAAAATTGAGGCCAATAACCTTACACAATTGTCCATGAGCAATTCTGATCATTTGCAGGTGGGCGATTTTGTGGTGGCGATCGGCAATCCCTTCGGTTTGGGACAAACCGTTACCACTGGCGTGGTGAGCGCGCTCGGGCGAACTGGTCTTGGAATTGAAGGTTATGAAGATTTTATTCAGACAGATGCATCCATTAACCCAGGTAATTCCGGTGGCGCATTAGTCAATTTGCGCGGTGAATTAATCGGTATCAACACGGCAATCATCGCTCCGGCGGGAGGCAATGTGGGAATCGGTTTTGCGATTCCCATCAATATGGCGCGCGCCAGCATCGATCAGATCGTTGAGCATGGCGAAGTCAAACGCGGCCAAATTGGCGTAAGTATTCAGGATGTCACACCAGAGTTGCAGGAGGCGTTCGGTTTGAAAAACGGTCAGCTGGGTGTGCTGGTTACTGGCGTTGCAGAAAAATCAGAAGCGGACAAAGCCGGTTTGAAACCGGGTGATGTGGTCATTGCCGTGGATGGTAGGCCCACGTTGTCTGCCGGCGCGCTGCGCAATGCCATAGGTGTGCGCAAAATTGGTGATGAGGTGAAGCTCACCATTATTCGCGACGGCAAAGAAAAAACCGTGCGCAGTAAAGTCGGCAGCCCCGACACCGGTTTTGCCGGAGCTGTCGGTGGCAAATCGGCGGTGGCCCCGCTGCTCGAAGGTGCGGAATTTGAAAATAATCGCGATGGCTCAGGTGTGGTGGTCGCGCGCATTAATCCGCGCTCAGCTGCAGCAGCGAGCGGACTGCAGGCCGGCGACGTGATCATCGGAGCAAATCGCCAGCGCGTAAATAATCTGGCGGACTTCAATAAAGCGGCAGCGCGTAGCAAAGATTCCATTTTGCTGCATATCCAGCGCGGTCGCGGAACCTTCTATCTCGTCATTCGTTGACGGTGAAAAACCTGCGCCGGATAAGGCGCAGGTTTCTTTTCAGGATTTCAGCAAAGATTTCTTCATCATTAGTGAGTTCACAGGACACAACTCGCGAAATTCCCGCGTGTGCCGAATGGCCTCTGGCGCACTTCTGCGCGGCACTGGATGAAAATCGAATTTTTCAAAAAATTCCTGCGCGGTTGCCGTAAATAAATACAGTTCAGTGATATCGAGCTGGCGTGCCATATTTTCGGCATGTCGCACCAGATGGGTGCCAATGCCTTGATTGCGCCGTTCGGGGGACACCACCAGTGAACGCAATAAACCAAATGGCGCGAAGGGCTCCAAACCGACCAGCCCCAGGGGTTTGCGCCCCTCAGCGGCGGCCCAGAAATAATTGAAATGGGCCTCGGTCAAATCAGCCGTCGGAAGATTGGCAGCGTCGAGCAAGCCCAGCGCATCGGCGCTGGCCGGCTGGTGAAAAGAGATCATGCACGTCGCCTCCGGCAAATATCGCGGGTAATGTAACTCAAAGCGCAGAATCGACATAGCCCACGGCAATTTAAACAGCTCTGTCCGCTCCTGCTGCATCACCCAAAGGCCGGTTTTACTAGCACTCAGCCTAAGCCCGGTGTATAAATGCCCACTGCCTTTTTGTGTGAAATTCCGCCCTAGCGGCAGTCTTACACCAGCCGAAAAATAAAAATGTTTCCTCAGGGAAATATTGCCCAACAAAAGTTGGAAATCTCAGGATCTGGTATGACGTTGTTGTTGATGATTGTGTTGCCTCTCGTTGGCGCTGTCTTGCCGCTGTTGACGGAGCGGTTTGGGCGGAACCAGTGCGCGATTGCTGCCGCCTTGGCCCCATCGGTGACGCTTGGCATCCTGCTTTATCACCTACCAGTCATTTTGGACGGTGCGATTCTGCAATTTCATTTGCCTTGGTTGAGTGAAATTGGGCTCGACCTGAGCCTGCGCTTGGATGGCCTCGGGCTGATGTTCGGAATGCTGATTTCCGGCATAGGGCTACTGGTCATTATTTACGCCCGTTATTACCTCTCTGACGAGGATTCGCTGGGTAAACTCTACGCAATTCTGCAGTTATTTATGATGGCCATGCTGGGAATCGTGATGGCCGATAATATTTTGTTGTTGGTTGTATTTTGGGAACTCACCAGCCTCAGTTCTTTTTTATTAATTGGATTTTGGTCGCATCGCAGTGATGCGCGCAAAGGCGCGCGTATGGCCTTGGCGATTACCGGCGCTGGTGGCTTGGCGCTGTTGGGCGGCGCACTTTTACTCGGCCATATAGTCGGCAGTTTTAATATTGGTGACATCATTGCGGCGGGTGATCTTATTCGCGCGCATTCGCTTTATCCGATTGCATTGCTGCTGATTCTCCTCGGCGCTTTTACCAAGTCCGCGCAATTTCCTTTTCATTTCTGGCTGCCGCACGCAATGGCGGCGCCCACACCTGTGTCCGCGTACCTGCATTCGGCAACCATGGTAAAGGCGGGGATATTTCTGTTGGCGCGTCTTTATCCCGCCATCGCCGGCACTGAAATGTGGTTTTTTATCGTAACCTCTGTGGGTCTTACCACGCTGGTGTACGCAGCTTATACAGCGATGCTGAAACACGATTTAAAAGGGCTGCTGGCGTATTCGACGATCAGCCATCTCGGACTGGTCACTTTGTTGTTGGGACTGGGCACCAAACTGGCGGCCACCGCCGCCGTATTTCATGTGCTTAACCACGCGACATTTAAAGCTTCTCTTTTTATGGCCGCCGGAATTATCGACCACGAGACCGGCACGCGGGATATGCGCAAAATCAACGGCCTCTGGAAATACATGCCGCATACCGCGTTGCTTGCCATGGTCGCTTCTGCTTCCATGGCGGGCGTGCCGCTGCTGAATGGTTTTCTCAGCAAAGAAATGTTTTTCAACGAAACTCTGCATCTTCATTCAGTCGGCTTGTTTGGCTGGCTTGTGCCAATACTTGCGACTGTGGCGGGTATTTTTGCCGTTGCCTATTCCTGGCGTTTTATCCACGACGTCTTTTTTAACGGCAAGCCCATCGATTTACCTAAATTCCCTCCCCATGAACCCCCGCGTTATATGAAGGTGCCGGTAGAAATTCTGGTGGTGCTCTGCCTGCTGGTGGGCACGATGCCGAATCTGACGGTAGCGCCATTAATTAATGCCGCTTCCGCAGCGGTAGTAGGTGGCGAATTGCAGGAGTATGAGATCGCCCTTTGGCACGGTTTTAATCTGCCGCTGCTAATGAGTTTTGTGGCTTTGGCTGGGGGTCTATTGTTGTATAGCCAGCGCAAGGGCCTGTTCGCGTTTTACGACCGCAATTTTCATCTCGACGAAAAAATGGTGTTTGAAGCCCGGGTGCAACGAGGGGTACGTAAATCCCGCTGGCTAACCGATACCTTGGAAAACGGCTCACTGCAGCGCTATATGGCACTGTTGATCATCTCAGTGCTGGTCGCGGGCGGTGCCGGGCTTTGGCCGCTTGCGGATTTCGCCGGACCTCTGCCGTTGACGCCGGTGGACGGCGTAAGTGCGCTGGCGGCGATCATTCTGATAGTAGGCGCATTCGGCACCGTATTGATTCATCACAACCGTTTAGCCGCGCTGCTGCTCCTGAGTGTGGTGGGGCTGATAGTGGCGTTGATCTTCGTGCGTTTTTCCGCTCCAGACCTCGCGCTCACTCAATTGTCCGTCGAAGTGGTGACTATCGTACTGATGATGCTCGCGCTGTATTTTCTACCGCAAATTACGCCGAATGAGTCGCGCTCCTGGCGCGTCGCCCGCGATATCGCATTGGCTGCGACCGCCGGTGTTGGTGTCGGGCTGATCGTCTGGGCGGTGCTGACGCGTCCCTACAGCACCCTATCGGACTATTTCATCGCCAACAGTGTCAGCGGCGGCGGTGGTACCAATGTGGTGAATGTGATCCTGGTGGATTTCCGCGGGTTCGATACATTGGGCGAAATCACCGTACTCGCCATAGCGGCGGTGGGCATTTTCGCCATGCTACGCAATCTTAATCTGCCCCTGCCTGAAGCCGATGGCAGCGGGCGGCGTTGGGCGCGGGATACCTACCCACCGATCCTGGCGGTGCTCGCACGCATCTTGTTGCCGTTGGCGTTGTTGGTGTCCGCCTATATTTTCCTGCGCGGCCACAATCTGCCGGGCGGCGGTTTTATCGCCGGCCTAGTCACCAGCGTCGCGCTGATTCTGCAATACGTCTCCAGCGGGGTGGTCTGGATGCAGGAGCGCCTGCGCTGGGATTACCGCAGCATGGCGGCGCTCGGTGTGGTGATTGCGACCTTGACAGGGCTGGGCAGCTTTTTCTGGGGCTATCCCTTTCTCACCTCGACGTTCACCCATATCCACTGGCCGGTGGTGGGCGACTTTGAGCTTGCGTCTGCCATGGTGTTTGATCTGGGTGTGTACATCACGGTGGTGGGTGCAACCCTGTTGATCCTGGCGCAATTAGGCATGTTGACTCAGCCGGGGCGCATGCAGGTTGAATCCGTGAGGGAGGCCGTCTGATGGAAGCCTTGATCGCTGCGGTGATTGCCGTGATGACCGGCTGTGGTGTCTATCTGATGCTGCGTGCGCGCACCTTTCCTGTGATTTTGGGCATTACCTTGCTGTCTTACGCGGTGAACCTGTTCATTTTTGTGATGGGACGCTTGGTCTCCACCAATCCCGCCGTTATTGGAAGCGGTGACTCCTACCCGGATCCATTACCCCAGGCCCTGGTGCTCACCGCCATTGTGATTGGCTTTGCCATGACCGCCTTTGTGCTGGTGCTGGCGTTGCGCGCTCGCGCCGAACTTGGCAACGACCATGTGGATGGTCAGGGGGAGGGCGACGCCCCATGAATCACTGGATAATAGTCCCGATTCTGCTGCCGCTGTTAACGGCACTGACTTTGTTGATTGGTGCACGCATGGGGCTGCGCCTTGTGCGCATCGTGAGTTTGACGAGCTTGGTGTTATTGCTCGGCGTTGAACTGTATCTGCTCCAGCTCGTTTCCAAAGACGCCATCCATCTTTACGCCCTGGGCAACTGGCCGCCGCCTTTCGGCATAGTGCTGCAGCTGGATCGTCTGGCGGCGCTGATGTTGGCGATGACCGGCGTGCTGGCGCTGTTTTGCACCGCTTATGCCGCCTGCGATCGCGACGGTCCCGGCGACAGTCTGCATCCGCTGATTCATTTGTTGATGCTTGGGCTGAACGGCGCCTTCCTTACCGGCGATCTGTTCAATCTGTTCGTATTCTTTGAGGTGCTGCTGCTAGCGTCCTATGCGCTGCTGCTGCACGGCGATGGCCCCCGGCGGGCCAAAGCAGGACTGCATTATGTGGTGCTCAACCTCGCTGGTTCGGCCCTGTTCCTGATTGCCGTGTCATTGCTTTACGGTGTGACAGGTACCTTGAATATGGCGGATCTGGGTGCGCGCATCGCTGCGCTGGACCCGGCGGACCGACCGCTCGCCTACACCGGCGGATTGTTGCTGTTTGTGGTGTTCGGCTTGAAGGCGGCGGTGGCGCCTCTGTACTTCTGGCTACCCGGAGCCTATGCCGCTGCAGTTGGCCCAGTGGCCGCGCTGTTCGCGGTTATGACCAAGGTCGGCATCTATTCCATAGTGCGGGTGTACAGCTTAGGGTTCTCTGAGGATGGGACGGGTTTTGCCGCGTTTTTCAGCCCTTGGCTCTGGCCGCTGGCGATCATCACCCTGGGATTGGGAGTGGTCGGCACCCTGGCGGCGCGAGGGTTGCGCCAGCAGATTGCCTATCTGGTGATCGTGTCGGTCGGTACGCTCCTGCTGGGTATCGCCATGAACTCCGTGGAATCGCTAGCGGCGCTGCTGTACTACTTGGTGCATTCCACCTGGATCTGCGCCGTGCTGTTCCTGCTGGCGGATGTGCTGCTGCAACAGCGCGGCACTGTGGCCGATACCATCGCTGGCGGCCCGCGACTGCTGCAGGGCACCAGTCTGGGAATTTTGTTTTTCATCGCCGCCGCCAGTGTTGTCGGCATGCCGCCCACCAGTGGCTTTGTCGGCAAAGTCGGCCTGATGCAGGCGGCCGCGTCGCCGCAGCAAGTGATGTGGGTTTGGCCGGCGCTGTTGTTATCTGGGCTGCTCACCATCACAGCGCTCAGCCGCAGCGGCAGCACCTTTTTCTGGCGAACCGAAGGTGAGGTCACTGGCGAGGGTCGTGCCAGCCCCCGGGCTCTTGCCGCTATAGGTGGATTGCTGGCGATCAGCATTGCCCTCAGTTTTGCAGGCGGTTGGGTGTTGCCGTATATGGATGCCACGGCGGTTCAGCTCGCAGACCCGGAGGCTTATCGCCAGGCCGCTTCCGCTTTTCAGCCAATTCGGGGGAATTCACCATGAACCCATCTCTATCCTTGTGGCGCCGCTGCTGGCCGCGCCCCGTGCTCAGCTGGGTGTTGTGGGTGTTGTGGCTGCTGCTGGTAAACAGTTTGAGCGTCGGTCAAATGCTGCTCGGCGTGTTCTGGGCATGGCTGATTCCCTTCTATACCCAGAGCTTCTGGCCCGGGGCTACGAGCTTGCGCAAACCCTGGTTGGCCATCAAGTTTGTCTGGGTGGTGGTATGGGACATACTGCTGGCGAATTGGGTGGTGGCGCGGTTGATTTTGAGCCCGGCAGATCGCCTGCAGCCGGCATTTATGCTGTTGCCGCTGGATGTGCGTGAGGATTTCACTATTACGCTGCTGGCAAGCACCATTTCGCTCACGCCAGGCACTGTGTCCGCTGATTTGAGTATCGACCGCCGCCATCTGCTGATCCATGCGCTGCATGTGGAAGACGAGCAGGAGGCCATCGCGCAGATGAAACAACGCTATGAGGCCCCGCTGAAGGAGATTTTCGAATGCTGAATATGGTGATCCCTATCGCCTTGTTAATTGTGAGTCTGGCCCTGGCGTTAAATCTCTGGCGTCTGGTGATCGGCCCGTCGCTGCCGGATCGCATCCTCGCTCTCGATACCATGTACATCAACGCCATTGCGCTGCTGGTGCTTTATGGGATTTATCAACAGTCGACATTTTATTTCGAGGCGGCCCTATTGATTGCCGTGATGGGATTTGTCGGCACTGTGGTGCTGTCCAAGTACCTGTTGCGCGGCGACATCATCGAATAGCGGGAAATGTCATGACGCTAATACTCGAAATCATCGTTTCTCTCTGCTTGCTGATCGGCGCCGCCTTTGCATTGATAGGATCCATCGGACTTGCTCGCCTGCCGGATTTCTATATGCGCCTCCACGGCCCTACTAAAGCCAGCACTCTCGGCGTCGGTGGTATGGTCGTCGGTTCGCTGATTTATTTCAGCACCCGCGGCGAAGGTCTCAGCCTGCACGAATTTCTTATTGCGATTTTTCTATTTATAACTGCACCGGTTAGCGCGCATATAGTGGCCAAAGCGGCTTTGCATTTACAGCTTCCAGCCGTCGAGCGCACGCGCAAACCGCCGCCCCTGAATCCGCAACGAAACGACTCCTGATGTGCATCTGCTCGGGTGAAAACTCTTTTCATATGCGGGACATAGATATCGCAGCTTAATATCCGCCTATTTTAACGAGGCATAACTGATGAAAAAAATATTCCACACATTTCTCGCCTGTACCGTCGCGATGATGCTGAGCGCAGGCACTGCTATAGCCGCAGCTCCTTCACAAACGGTTACCGATCAGCTATTGGCGTTGCTGCTGGAAAAACATCTGCCAGCCCCGCTTTACGAGCAGGGCAGCAATCCCTGGCCCGGCGGCGCGTATTCGCTGACCGTGCACAAGGCCGGTCGCCCCGAAGTCACCAGCTCTGCAAACAATATTCATGTCAAATTGCCAGTGAAAGTTTTGATTGTCGGCAACGCCGGCAGCGAAATGCTGCAACTCAAGCTAGCCTGCAACAGCACCTTTTCCACTACCGGCGAAATTATTTTCTCCCCGGAAAAACCCGGTGCCGTTAACACACTTAAATCCACCATCACTCTGCCAGTACCTCCGGCGATGGCAAATTGCGACGGTATGCAATTCCCTATCGAGGAATATCTGCGCAACGTGGTGAACCAAAATAAACGCCAGTGGGAATTAAGGCTGGATGCGGAAATGCGCGAGTGGTTGCAGGGTGAAAGCGCCAAAGCGGAAACACCCGCGCAAACAAAACCGGCAGCGGCCCCATAATAGCTCAATGTATTTTATTTATGCGGTCGTTCGCGACAGTGAACGCCGTATAACATCCACACATCATTCTTAAACCTCTGTGCTATCCATAAAAATCGGCCCACTTATTGTTACGCCTTTTGTACTCTCGGCAGCGATTGCGTTTGCCTCAGCGCTGCTGGTCGGTTGGTTTGTCGGTCGCAAAACTAAAACGGCAGTCGAGCCGATCATCAGCAATATGCTGATTTGGGGCGTGCTGGCGGCGCGAGTTGCATTTGTTGCGCTTTATATCGGCAATTATGTTCAGCAGCCTTGGCGAATCATTGATGTTCGCGACGGTGGTTTTATTCGCGAAGCGGGCATTGTCGCCGCAATTCTGGTCGGTATTTATTATTCCTGGCGGACACCGCCTTTGCGTAAAGTTTTAGGTAGCGCCGTTGCCGCCGGTTTACTGATTTGGGTGACGGGAATGGGGTTGTTTAAAATTCTGCAACCGGTGCCGCCGCATATTTCCGAATTGCCGTTGCTGACATTAACGAGAGAGCAAAAAAATTTTGGCGGTCACGGCAAGCCGGTGGTTGCTAATCTCTGGGCGACCTGGTGCCCACCGTGTCGCCGGGAAATGCCCGTGCTCGCGAGTGCGCAGCAGCGTGAAACGGAGATCGAATTTATTTTGGTCAACCAAGGCGAATCCGCGGATGACATTCTTGGGTATCTAAACGAGCAATCTTTCACCCTGGATCATCTTTATTTGGATCCATCGGGAGCCTGGGCAGACCGGCTTGGCGCCGCCGGTATGCCGACGACCTTGTTTTTTGAAGCGGGTGGAAATCTTGTAGGCTCCCATACGGGTGAGCTATCGCAGGAAAGTTTGCGGCATGCTCTGAAGCGCTATTTTCCCCGAGCTCAAATTTCGAAAGACGCTTTATAAAAGCAGGACTCCGTCACTGTCGCTGGAAAGCGAATCGCAACGTGGCGCGCATCCCTCCCCTTTATTCTTCGTCCGCAAAAGATGTGTAAAATGCGCGCCGATTGAAGCCATATCGTATCTGCATGCCCAGCTCACGTCGTCAAACCAATCGATCCAATAGCCACGCGTCGCTCGAATCCCGTGTTTTCTGGCGGGTGTTGTCTGCGGCTGTGGCGTTACTGTTGATATATGAGTCGTGGATTTTCAGCCAGGTGCTCTGGTGGAAATGGAATAATCCGACCAGCACCAGCTTTATGGAGATCCGTCTGGAGGAAATGCGCAGGTATAACGCATCTGCGCAATTGCGCCACCACTGGGTTGACTACGGTCAAATTTCGCCACACTTAAAACGCGCTGTCGTGGCCGCTGAAGATGGCAAGTTTCTTCAGCACAATGGCTTCGATTGGCAGGGCATCCGCAATGCCATGCAGAAAAATCTGCAGAGCGGCAAAGTCGCCGCCGGCGGCTCCACCATCAGCCAACAATTGGCAAAAAACCTTTTTTTATCACCGTCGAAAAATTATTTACGCAAAATTCAGGAAGCGGTGATCACACTAATGATCGAAGCCACCTGGGATAAGCGCCGCATTTTGGAAGTATATTTGAACGTAGTGGAGTGGGGCGACGGTGTTTTCGGCGCGGAAGCGGCATCCCGACGACATTACGGCACCAGTGCCGCCGGTTTATCCGCCTATCAATCCGCGCGCATGGCGGTTATGTTGCCCAACCCGCGCGCTTTCGAAAACCGTTTGCCATCCTATGCCGCGCGTTATGCGGAGACGGTGCAGCGCCGAATGAGTTCTGCGCGTATCCCGTAAAGGCTAGAAGGCTTGAAAGGTGAAAAGGCTTTTAAACGTGGTTCTAATTTAGCGCGACGAAATTAATAATTGCACTTTAATGGCGCTGTAATGAGATAATTGAGCAGCATCATTTGAGTGCACCATGGGGATCAAAGTGGGGCGAAATTATAAAAGATAAGCAAAAACAGCCTCTTGTATTCTATTTTCGCGTGCACGTTTTTAATAATTCTGATTGGCACAAAGTTTGACTCTCCTGGTTAAAGCAGTGGCGCGCCATCGTCATGCTTAGTTCTGTTGCACCATCGATATCTCCCTAGCGTGCGGCCTCCACCAAAAAACAATTTGTTTTCAGGACAGTCACAATGAGCGAGCAGAAAAGCAATGTATTTACCGATATGGAACTGCCTATTCCTACGGATTCATCTATTCAACGACGCAAACTTTTAAAAGCGCTGGGGGCGGTTTCAATGGCCGGTGTCATGACGCCGGCCATGCGCAGCGTTGCCTGGGCGGCGGATGGCGGCGGTCCGGAGGTTAAAGTAGCAAAGTTGGGTTTTATTGCACTCACCGATGCAGCACCTCTATTTGTTGGTGTGGAAAAAGGTTTTTTTGCCAAACATGGCATGCCCAACGTGGAGGTGGTCAAACAGGCATCCTGGGGCGCAACGCGAGACAATTTGGTGTTGGGCACGGATAAAAATGGTATTGATGGCGCGCACATTTTGTCGCCCATGCCTTATTTAATTACCACGGGCGCGGTCACCGCTAATAATATTCCCACACCGATGCAGATCGTGGCGCGGTTAAATTTGGCCGGCCAGTGTATTTCCGTCGGCAAAGAATATCAGGAGCTGAAGTTAAGCACGGATACCAAACCTTTTAAACCGGCTTTGGAAGCGAAAAAGGCCTCGGGTAAAGCGATTAACGCTGCTATGACGTTCCCGGGCGGAACTCATGATCTGTGGATACGTTATTGGTTGGCGGCGGGCGGAATAGATCCCGTTAAGGATATTTCCACCATAGTAGTACCGCCGGCGCAGATGGTGGCCAATATG
>JBQGED010000246.1:0-2809 GCA_052039425.1 Sphingobacterium griseoflavum
GGTCAGGCGCGCTTGATCGAATTGCATGCCAAGCTCTGCCGCCATTTCGCGCGCGGTATCGGGCATAAGTTGCATTAGACCGAGGGCGCCCTTGGGCGAGACCGCATCCACTTTCCCGGCAGATTCATGGTGGATAACACTATCGACTAACTGACTGAAACTGGCTGTACCGGAACGCCATGCGCTGCCCAGATTCTCGACCCCACGCTTCCAGGCGCTGCGCAAGGGATCCAGCAGGCTCGTTGAACGCGAAGGCAAATCGGCGCTGCGCGCAGCCGCCCCCGCTTGTTCAACACCTGCACTTTGGAAGGCATTGCCAGAGAGTTGTTTGACCAGCAAGTCCGCGATGCCAGTTTGTTTTTTGCCAGCAAGAGTGTCTGCCAATACGCCATCGTAAAAATCGCGCATGGTGTCCATTTCGCGGCTGCGCAAAGGGCTATCGGCCGATAGAACATCACTGGCCTTGCGCATTTGCTTGAGAACCTGCTGCAGAAAAAGCGCTTCAAACTGCTCGGCGGCGATTTCCAACTGCTGATTGGGAGCAACACCGCTGGTGCCTTCGCCGGGCGTACGACCATTCAAATGCGGTGAAAGGGACACAATACTCATAGGACCAGGGCCTGCGGGTTAAATAACAATCAGCTCGGCATTAAGCGCGCCAGCTTGTTCCAATGCTTGCAGAATGCTCATGACATCGCTCGGGGTAGCGCCGAGGCTATTCACTGTATTGATAATGCTTTCCAGACTGGCGCCATGCGGCCACTCGAACATGGGCTTGGCTTCTTCAGAAATGGCGATCTCAGAGCGCGGCACAACGACGGTTTGACCGTCCGAAAAAGAACTAGGCTGGCTGACTTGCGGTGTTTCGGTGATGGTAACGGTCAAGCTGCCGTGACTGACGGCTGCGGCTTTAACCCAAACACCATCGCCGATGACGACCGTGCCGGTGCGACTGTTGAACACCACTTTGGGACGCGTGCGTCCGAGCTCGACATCAATGCCCTCAAGCATTGCCATAAAGCTGATGCGTTGATTGCTGTCGGCAGGCGCGCGCAGGGAAATTTTGGTGGCGTTCAACGCGGTCGCCGTGCCTGCACCAAACTGCGCATTCACCGCTTCAACGACACGGGTCGCGGTTTGAAAGCTGGGTTTACGGATATTCAGCATCACGTCATCGCGCTCACTGAAGTCGGTAGGAATCAGCCGTTCGATAGTCGCGCCGTTAGGAATTCTGCCGGTGTTGGCAGTATTGATGGCCACGCTCGACCCGCTATTGCCACTCGCATTCAGCCCGCCCACCACCAATGCACCTTGCGCCAGGGCATAAACCTCTCCGTCGATGCCATTTAACGGCGTCATCAACAACTGACCGCCGCGCAGGCTTTTGGCATCGCCAAGCGAAGACACGGTGACATCGACAGTCTGACCGGGGCTGTAAGAAGGCGGAATGCTGGCCGTCACCATAACCGCCGCGACATTTTTTAATTTGGGATCGATATTCGCCGGCAGGTTAATCCCGAACTGCTGGATCATGTTGGTAACGGATTGGCTGGTGAATTTGACCTGGCTTTTATCACCACTACCGTCCAGTCCGACAACCAGACCGTAACCAATTAATTGGTTGTGACGAATGCCTTCGATATCCACCAGATCCATCATAGGCACCGCCTGCACCGTCCAATGGCACAGGAGCAGATAACCGGTGAGCAAAAATTTTAATGAATGAGACATAGATTACTCAGCGCAAAAGAGGCCCGGCCGTTAAAACGGAAATAACGGATGCGTGAAAAAGCGCGTCAACCAACCGGCTGAGTTGCTGTCGTTAAGTGCGCCGCGACCGGCATAGGAGATTTGCGCATTAGCGACGTTTTGTGAGGACACTTGATTGTTGCGGTTGATGTCTTGCACGCGCACCAGGCCGGTCAGGCGAATGTATTCATCGCCCTGATTCAGCTTCAGATTTTTTTCGCCCTTAACCAGCAAGGTGCCATTGGGCATGACTTGATGCACGGTCACCGCAATGGCGCCACGCAAAGTGTTTTGCTGTGAGCTTTTGGCGGAGCCGTTAAAGTTGCGGTCCCCCGACAGCGCGGTTTGGAGATCGGGCTCGGGGGATCCGAATAAGGTGGGAATACCCACGCTTACCCCCGAAGATTTACCAAAACTGGTGCCCGCGCTCTTGCTCGACTGGGTAGATTCATCGAGCACTATAGTGAGGATGTCCCCTACTCTTAGCGCGCGATTGTCCTGAATCAACGAGCCGCTGTAACCGGCGCGAAACAAGCCGCCGCTGGTGGTCGGTGGCAGGGTGTAATCGAGCTCCGGTGGCTGGTATTCCGCCGCGTCATCGCTGGGAAGAACCGCCGCCAAGCGCTGACAGCCACTCACCAGCACCAGCGCAACCAGCAAAAGTAAAATACGCATAGGACCGGCTCAAACAGTCTGATTAAGGAACTGCTTCATGCTCGAAGCGGCGTCCAATACCTTAGCGTTCGCTTCGTAAGAGCGCTGAATGGAAATCATGGACACCATCGCTTCAACCACTTGCACGTTGGAGCCTTCCAGCACACCTTGTTTAATCTGTCCGAGACCGTTTTCACCCGGAATACCTTCGACCGGCTCACCACTGGCAACGGTTTCGCGATACAAATTGCCACCTAAGGCTTCAAGGCCAGCTGGGTTAACAAAGTTCACGAGGTTAATCTGGCCCAGCTCAACCGGGGTTGTATCGCCCGGCAACAAGGCCGTCACTATGCCGTCGCTGCCCACGGTAAAACGGCTGCTGCCTTGTGGTACTTCAATCGCTGGC
>JBQGED010000247.1:0-15977 GCA_052039425.1 Sphingobacterium griseoflavum
GCGGCGAATTGCCCAGAATTCCATTTCCAAACCGGGGAAATCGCCGCCTACGTGCATGGCGAAACCACCGGAACTGCTCATCTCTTTCCAGAATTGGCTGTGCTGGTCGAGTTCAAAATAGGTGTAGCCGGCGCGGAAAGGGATTTGCCGCGGCGCCACCGGCAAGGGTTTCAATTCAATACCCGGCATGGCGGCGTTGACCAGCTGGCGGATCCGCTCCACCGGTCCGATTTTGATTTGCGCGGGAAAACGCGAGCGGATCATCTCGTCGGTGACATCGGCGCGCACGGCAAGCACGAAAGAGGCCGTGGTGAGTAACGACCGGTCGGTAATTTCCGCTACTCGCACGCCGTATTTTTTCTCTGCCAGATTCATGGCGATGGCGGTCTGCTCATACACCATGGACAGGTACTTGCGCAGCGTCTGCATCAAGGGCGTAAAGGTTTGCTCCAGGTCTGCGTGCAAATAGATCGGCATTTCCGGCGGCCGGCGATTGGGGGCGACAAAAGTGGCAAACTCACCAATCATCTGCACCAGATAATCAAACAACTGCAGCGGGTGCAGGCCGTCAATGCGGCCCATATGCGCCACCATGGGCTCCACCCGGTTGATTACCTGCAGCAAAAGATAATCCGCAATTTCCGCTGTACCACCGCGACGATTGTCCCCCAGGCGACCGGCAATCGCCTCCGCGCGGTGACGCAAAAGACCGTGCAGTTCCGCCATAAAGGCGGAGAGATTCAACGTTGCCTTGCAATCCAAAACCGTGGGAATACAGCGCTCGTCCAGGGCTATGTCTTTTTCCTGGCGAACTTCGTTGATGCGCAGCAGCGGAATATAGGCGAAACCACTCAGGTCGTTGGTTTCCAGCAGCAGGCGCAAACGCAATTTGCCGATCTGGATCTTCTGACTATCACCGCCTTCCACCGTGACATCGCGTACGCTCTGTTCCTGCGCGTAAAAGCGTGCAAGACCCTGTTTACTGTCCTGCGGCAGCACATCCACAGCACCTGGTCGTCGCACTGGCACCGCCAAGTACACCAACGTGTTTTTGATACTTTCGGATATTTCGATTACCGGCGGTGGATCATCATTGTCGGGGAAGCTAAAGGGAGTGCCGTCGGGAAAAATCCCGCTCGCCCTCTGCACGGAAATTTTGCCCAGGTTAAGCAACTGCTGATCGAGTTCAAAGTCCTTGAATCCCCACCCGTAGGGAACAAGCGCATTGCAGCGACCATTTACGTAATGTTCGAAATAGCGGTCCTGCTGCTGAAAGTGTTGAGGGTTGAGAAACATTCCCTCGGACCAAACGACTTTGGATTCTAATGACATAAGGTTTCCGTTTTTGTGGATGAAGCGTCCATGAATTGTTAGCGTTGCATCAACATCTGATTACCCGTTACTTCGATGCGCACGGTATTTTTCACCACGTTTTTTGGTGTTACGGGAAACACCAATTTGTATTTTGAATTTTTATATTCGTAAAACTCGGCGAACAAACCCACGTAGCGGGTATTGGCATCCAGAACAAACCCATCCTCCTGCGTTTCCCCAGGGACTAGGCGGTTTAATTCACGTTTGGCAATTAGGTCCTTGCCGAGCAGAGCATCATCTTTTTCATAAAGCTCAAGAAAATCCGCGCGATTAAAGGCTTGGTCGGACGACAGTTCATAAAGGCGGATGAACAAGGGCGAGGGCGAGTGCTTTTCATCTGGATTGATATCTTTGCCAGCGAGCAGAATCAATTTCAAATCGGTATCCAGATTGAACATTCCGACCACGCCGCTGTTGACCTTGGTGCAGCTCAGCAGCGGGGCAAGCAACGCAAATACCGCAAGGATTCGGACTAGATATTTCGACACTGGATTCTCCTATTAATTAATTTTCGCGCTTGCGCGCGCTCGCCAGTTTACGCATCTGGTCTTCATAAGCTTGTACGAATTCGTCACCAAAAAGCTCCTGAAAAGAGCGCTCCATGTCATTTACCATTTTCTGGTAATGGTCCTGATAGGCGCTCCAGAGACGGCCTTTCAATACGCCCGGTAAAATGCCGCCTTTTCCGCCCAGTTTGAATTCCTCCTCAAGACGCTCGGGATCAAACCGGCTCAACGCGGAGCGAAAGGCTGAGCGGATACCGGCGATCATCGCCAATTGATGATCGGCAATGGAGTGGAAACTCTCCTGTACAGCATCCAGTGGCGCTTTGTAAGCACGCGTCTTGCGCACGAACATGATGTCCATGATTTCGTCAACGCTGACGGAAAACTTGATGGGGTTATTTTCCACTGGCTGAATGGTGGTGATATTGATGCGAAATTCGTTTTTGATACTAGTGCGGGAGCGCAGCACTTGCATCAAACCCTCAAGGGTTTCCCGCATCATTAATCCCACCGTATGGTGAATCTCACGGATCTCGTCATCAGATAGGTTTGCGTCCCCCAATCCCAGTGCTTCCAGCAAGGTTCGATCGAGAGTGCCAGCTGACGCTGTCCCCGCGTTCACTCCGCGCTTGACTGGGGTCGGTGTCTCTGGTGTGCGCCCTGGTCGGGGAGTGACTGATGTGGAAGTCGGAGTCTCTTTTACTGTATTGCGGCCGGTAAGCTGGGGGTTTGGCGACGACTGCATAAGGTCACTGCGCGGGCGCGCTTTTTCTTTAATGGGCTCAGCCTGCGGCCTGGGTTTACTTTTGATCAGTGAATCATCGTTCGGCAGCGTATAAGGCGACGGCTTGGACTGGCGCCCACCGATAAGGCTGATGTCGTCAGCCCAATCCTCCGGCAGCAGCGACCCTGTCTCCTTGGCTTCCGGCCACGCAATCGATTCGCTCAGCAGATCTGCGGAGTCCTCTTGACTGCCAATGCTGGCAAAGGGATCAGCAAAAGGGTCGCGCTCCTTAACGGCTCCACCGACACCGATGCCCGCCGATTTATTCGCATTGTCGAGGGCCACGAGCGGATCGGTAATTTTCATCGAATCGGGGGCTATATCCTGGATCGCGCCACTGTATTCGCCGCTCATGAATATGGATTCGGACGAGGAAGGCTGACCAAAAGCGTAATCGCTGGTGGCAAACGGATCTTTGTCAGCAAACGAAGTGCCTGTACTGAAGGGTGAGGTGCTGAAGGGGTCCGCCTCTTTGGCAAGAGCGACTTGGAAGCGGTATTCACCCACATCAAAATAGTCGCCGTCATTGAGGGCAACCCGGGATCCGCGCCCTAGAGGTTCAGCCGATCCGTTAAGAAAGGTGCCGTTGGTACTCAGGTCGATCAGGAAATAGCGGTTGCCCTCGGCGGTAACTTGGCAGTGTTTGGAGGATAGGAAGCGCTCGGGATCGGACAGAACCCAGTCGTTGTCCACACCCCGCCCGATTAGCCCTCCTTGAGGACCAAAAGACTTACGGTCTTCCCCAAGAACCGTACCCGGGGGAAATTTGATAATGGTGAGTTGCAACGCCATTCGAATTTCTTCCTGAACCGAACGTCCGACGGTTGATTTTTGTGTCAATTGACCTGGACTGTCTCAGCAAAAAGTCAGTAGGAAATCGCAGGACAGACCAATCTTTGGCATGAGTACCTTAAACAAGCCGGGTAGTATATTATCCATCGCCTGCAGGATGAAAGCTTCGGCACAAGGACGGGTCGCCCCTCCGTTATACCCGATTTCCGCCGGTGAGCACTTTTCATGCAGACTGATGTGCTCTAGACTTGCGTACTCGCCAACTCGCGCGTCAGCAGGCGCTGGTATGGAAGCCCAGGCGAATCAGGCCGGAATGCAGTTTTGCCGCGCCCGACGTAACAAACGCTAATAGAAGGAAAGCTAATATGGCATCGTTGACATCAATCGATTTGGAGGCATTGCTCGCGCCAATATCGGATGACATGCCTGCTGGTAAGGATTGCCGTCAAAACGCCGCAACCAACTCTCTGTACTACCAAGTCAAAACCGCCCGTAACTCCGCCCGTGAGACTGAGCGCAAAAATGCCATTGGCGCCGACCTGGGCAGCCCAGATGACGACTGGCGCAAAGTATTTGATTTGGCACCCAAAATTCTCACTCAGGAAAGCAAAGATCTCGAGGTTGCCTGTTGGTATCTGGAGGCCCTGTTGCGACGTCACGGCTTCCGCGGCCTGCGCGACGGCTTTAAATTGCTGGTCGGTCTGATCGACCACTTTTGGGAAAATCTTTATCCGACACCTGACGAAGATGGTCTCGAAACCAAAGTTGCTCCTATTACAGGACTCAATGGCACCGGCCAGGAAGGTGTTTTAATTTCCGCCATCCGCACCAGCCTCATTACTCAGGGTAATTCCACCGGCCCCTTTGCATTTTGGGAATGTCAAAAAGCGCTGGCTACTCAACGCATTCAAGATTCAGACAATCGTGAAAAAGAATTCAAAAAACTGGGTTTTGAATTCGAAGATATTGAAAAAGCGATAAATGAATCCTCCGTCGAATTTATGACGGACTTGCGCGACGATCTTATTGAATGCATTGCCCTATACAGACAGATAAGTGGACGTCTGGATGAGTACTGCGGCACTTATGACGCACCACCTACAAGCTTGGTTATTTCTCTATTGGAGGAATGCCTGAGTGTCGTCAAACACCTAGGACAACATAAATTTCCAGTGATGGAAGTCTCCACTGCTGACAACCCAATTGCCACGGATGCAGGTGCGTCATCCGCCGCATCGCCAGCGCCAACCCGGGCTGGCGGCCCGCCGGAAACTCGCGAGCAAGCGTTTAAACAGCTGCTTGAAATTGCAGAGTTTTTCCGAAAAAGGGAGCCCCATTCGCCAATTTCCTATGTTTTGGAGAAAGCGGTAAAATGGGGCAACATGCCACTTTCCGAGCTTATGCGCGAATTAATTTCCGATAATAAGACACTCGAAGAGTACGGCAAGCTCACCGGAGTAAAAACGGAAGAATAAATTCACCTTTAAATTGAGGTTAGGACAATGGCCGAAAGTATTCACGACAAACTGAAGCGAGTGAGAAAACCCCGCGTTCATATCACCTATGACTTGGAAGCCAACGGCGCCCAGGAAAAAAAGGAGATTCCATTCGTGATGGGAGTGATGGGCGACTACTCCGGTGACAATGCCGATAGTAAAAAGGCTCTCAAAGACCGCAAATTCGCGCAAATCGATAGCGAAAGTTTTAACGACCTGATGAGCAAGATTAATCCACAGCTCAACTTAAAGGTCGACAACACTTTGGAAAATGACGGCTCTCAAATGGCGGTCAATCTGCAGTTCAACAGTATGGAAGATTTTGAACCCCATCGTTTGGTAGAGCAGGTTGAACCCTTGCGAAAACTTCTGGAAACCCGCAATAAATTGCGCGATCTGCTCACTAAAGCAGACCGTTCGGAAGACCTTGAAAAAATTCTGGAAGACGTTTTGAAAAATACCGAGGCACTGAAATCACTTTCCAGTGAATTAGGTGTGGATTCTGCCAGCGGAGAGGAGAACAAGTAACATGGCAAATCAAGAAACCGAACTGGCCAGTCAGAGCACTGCCGAAGCCGGTGAAGTCAGCTTTCTCGAACAGGCGATTGCGGCGACGAAACAAACCGCTCGCGATGAAGCACAAGACCTGCTGAAAACACTTACACAACAGGCCATGAAAGGCACCGTGAAGTGGGACAAGAATCTGTCGGTCACCATTAATGCTGCCATTGCTGCTATCGACCAAGCCATGTCACGTCAGCTTTCCGCAATTTTGCACGCGGACAAATTCAAGCAGCTGGAAGGCTCATGGCGCGGTCTGCACCACTTAGTGAGCAGTTCCGAAACCAGCAGCAGCCTCAAAATCCGGGTGATGAATATTTCCAAAAAGGAATTGGCCCGGGATTTGGAAAAAGCAGTGGAATTTGATCAAAGCCAGATTTTCAAAAAAATCTACGAAAGCGAATTCGGCACCGCGGGTGGTGAGCCCTACGCAGCACTGATTGGCGATTATGAGTTTTCTTCTCATCCGGACGACATCTCGCTGCTGAGCAAGATGTCCAACGTGGCCGCCGCCGGATTCTGCCCGTTCGTTTCCGCTGCGTCGCCGAAGATGTTCGGTTTTGACAGCTTCACCGAGCTTTCCAAACCGCGCGATCTGGAGAAAATTTTTGACTCTGCGGAATACATTCAGTGGCGCTCATTCCGTGATTCCGAAGATGCGCGTTTTGTTACCCTGACCATGCCCCGCGTTCTTGCCCGCGCGCCTTATGGCAAGAACACCAAGCCCATCGACGCCTTTGCATTCGAAGAAATCGAACCAGGTGAAGATGCGCGTGCACGCGCTGCGGATCACAACGACTATTGTTGGATGAACGCCGCTTACTCCATGGGCACCACTCTTACTCGCGCCTTCGCTGAATATGGCTGGTGCACCACCATTCGCGGTGCAGAGGGTGGCGGTAAGGTGGAAGGTCTGCCGACCCATACCTTTATCAGTGACGACGGCGACCTGGATCAGAAGTGCCCCACCGAAATCGCGATCACCGATCGTCGCGAGGCCGAGTTGAGCAAGCTGGGCTTCCTGCCTTTGCTGCACTACAAAAATACCGACTACGCGGTATTTTTTGGTGCGCAAACCACGCAGCGTCCGAAAAAATTCGATGATCCCAATGCAACAGCAAACGCCGCTATTTCTGCACGTCTGCCCTACATCATGGCCACCTCTCGCATCGCCCACTTCTTGAAAGTAATGGCGCGCGACAAAGTTGGTTCATTCATGGAGGCGGAAGATGCGGAGCGCTGGTTGAACAACTGGATCAACCAGTATGTGAACTCCAGCCCAGGCGCCAGCGCCGAAATGAAAGCGCGCTTCCCGCTCGCCGAAGCCAAAATCGAAGTGAAAGAAGTACCCGGTCAGCCCGGCGTCTACAGCGCCGTCGCGTGGATGCGGCCGTGGCTGCAGATGGAAGAGTTGACCGCGTCATTGCGACTCGTGGCCAATATTCCCAAAGCGGGTTAACCAAAAATAAGTGGGGGAGCAATCCCCCACTCACTTCTCAAGGATCGCATCTGTGCCTGCCCCATCAGATCCCACCGGTCAATCGAGCGGCGTAGGTCCAGGACGATCCTCTTATATCCGCTTGGAAGATATTTTCGACCAGCGTCCCTATATCACCACTCTCGACGAATTCATCGCCGAAAATGATCCTCGGCGGGCGTTTGAATTCTGGTTCAACCATTGCAGCGACACCGGCTTTCCATGCTCGACTGAACAGGCGCGCAATCTTGTTGAGCACGCCATTGCCGAGTTGGATCATCGGATCAACGACCAGCTCAACGCCATCATTCACCATCCCACATTTCAGAAATTGGAAGCCAGTTGGCGCGGGCTGTGGTACCTCGCTGTGCAGATGGAGAGCGTCAAGAACGCGAAGCTCAAGGTTCTCGATATCACTTGGGCGGAGATCGTCCGCGATATCAGCCGTGCGATGGAATTCGACCAGAGCCAGCTCTTTCAAAAGATTTACAGTGAGGAATACGGCACCCCCGGCGGCGAACCTTATGGCGTATTGATTGGCGACTACGAAATTCACCACAAGCCCTCGGACAGCCATCCTCACGACGATATCACCGCGCTGGAGGGCTTGGCGGAAATTGCTGCGGCTTCTTTCTCACCCTTTATCGCCGGCGCAGCGCCCGAGCTGTTCGGTATGGACCAATTTTCCGATCTGCGCCTGCCGCTGAATCTGCAGGCAATTTTTGCGCAAACCGAATACGTGCGCTGGCGCAGCATGCGCAATAAACCCGACACCCGGTTCGTTGGTCTCACATTACCGCGCACGCTGATGCGCCGTCCTTACCGCGCCACGCCCGGCAGTTATAAAGGTCTGTTCTTCTATGAAAAACTCGGCCGCAACGGACACCAACACTATTTATGGGGTAACGCCTGTTACGCATTCGCCGGCATTTTGATTCGGGAATTCGCCAGCGTGGGCTGGTTTGGCCATATTCGCGGAGTGCCGCGCAATCAGGTCGGCGGCGGTATAGTCACCAATCTGCCCTGCGATGTTTTTTCCACGGACTCCAGCGATATTGCATGGAAACCGGTAACAGACGTGGTGATTACCGATTCCATCGAACGCGATATCAGCAATCTCGGTTTTATTCCGCTGTGTCAGTGTTACGCCACGCCCTACGTCGCTTTTTATAGCAATCCCTCCATTCATATGGCCAGAAAGGGGATGAGCAGGGAAGCAGAAATCAATGCGCGGCTCGCGGGTATGTTGCAGCACGTGCTGTGCGGTTCACGTGTGGCGCATTACATCAAGGTGATGATCCGGGACAAAATCGGCTCTTTTGCGACAGCTCAGGATTGCGAAAACTTTCTGCGCGACTGGCTGTTCCAATACACTACCGGTCGCGAAGATTTGGACTGGGAAACACAAGCGCGCTATCCCCTGCGCGAGGCGGCGGTAAAAGTCAGTGAGCATCCGGCAAAACCTGGTTATTACACCTGCATGATTCACTTAGTGCCGCATTATCAGGCAGATCAAATGGTTTCCGAGCTGGAACTCGTCACCGAGCTGATTCAATCCGGAGGCGGCACCTGATGGCAACGCTAGACAAAGACCGCAATCTACGCGAGTCGATTCTCGACCGGCTGTTTGATGAGGATCCAGGAGTCAGCGTGGATTCGGAAAAATCGCGACAGCGTAAGCTCAAGGATCTGCGCAACAGCGTTCGCCGGGATCTCGAAAATCTGCTCAACAGCCGCTATCGCATTATTTCCACACCGGACGAATTTCAACAGATCGAGAGCAGTCTGCTTAATTACGGCCTGCCGGATCTCGCCACCGTCAATATGCTGGACGTGACCAAACGCCGGGAATTTACCCGCAGCATCGAGAATATTATTCGCACCTTCGAACCGCGCTTCAAAAGCGTTTCCGTGCGCTATATCGACAACAATGAAAAATCAGACCGCACTTTGCGTTTTCGCATTGATGCCGTCATGTATGCCGACCCGGCTCCAGAAATCGTGGTATTCGACTCGGTGCTGGAACCGGTGCTGCGCGCCGTTACCGTAGAAGAATCGAAACATGGCTGACGAATTGCTTCCCTATTACGAAAAAGAGCTGGCGTTTATCCGTCAAATGGGCGCCGAATTCGCCAAAGAACACCCCAAAATCGCCGGACGTCTGGGCATTCACAACGACACTATCGAAGATCCCCATGCCTCGCGTTTAATTGAAAGCTTTGCTTACTTGAATGCGCGTATCCAGCACAAACTCGACGATGAGTTTCCAGAGTTAAGCGATGCCATTTTAGGCGTGATGTTTCCCCATTATCAGCGACCCATTCCCTCCATGTCCGTGGTGCAATTTGTTCCGGATGAAGACCAGCTCGATGGCCATTTTTGTATCGCCAAAGATACGCTGGTGGAGACTGAACAATTCCAAGGAGAAAACTGCCGCTTTGCAACTATTTACGACGTGGATTTGTCGCCCGTCAAAATTACCAATGCCAGTCTGATTGGCCGCCCCTTTGCGACACCCGGCACAGCGCAAGTGCGGGGCGCTGCCAGCGTGCTGAAAATTTCCCTGCAGACGTTTAACGACGCAATTTCCCTGCAAGAAGTCGCACCGAAAAAACTCCGGCTATTTCTGAAAGGGCAGCCACTTTATACCTACCCGTTGTATCAATTTTTATTGAATGGCTGCCTTGACGTTTTTACCGCGACGTCCGAAGGTGATGTCAACCCGGTGCGGCTCGGCAGCCACGCGATCAAACCCGTCGGTTTTAAACACAACGAAGGTCTGTTGCCTTACCCAGCAAATTCTGCGATTGGTTATCGCCTGCTGACGGAATTTTTTGTATTCCCTGAAAAATTCATGTTTATCGACATAGAACTGGAGGGCAAAATTCCTGCAACCGCTACGAATCGGCTCGATATCTATTTTTATTTCAATACTGCCGATATCGAACTGGAACATAACGTATCGGCGGAATCTTTTGCGCTGGGTTGCAGCCCCATGGTGAATTTATTCAGTCACAGAGCCGATCCGGTCAAAATTGATCAAACGCAGATGGAATATCAGATCGTGCCCGACGCCCGACGCCCTATAGGCTACGAAATCTATTCCGTCGATAAAGTCACTGCCACCACATCGTCCGGCGAAACCAGTGATTATCTGCCGTTTTATGGTTTGACCCACAAAGAGCAAAACGACGATCGACGTGCCTATTGGTACTGCCAGCGTCGCCCCGCAAAAATGGGATATTACGAACGCGATGAAGGCACGGACATGTATTTATCGCTGGTGGATTTGAATTTTAATCCCAATCAACCTTTCGATCGGACACTGGTAATCAACACCACCTGCAGCAATCGTGACCTGCCGGGCAAATTGCCGTTCACGCTGGACCACCCGCGCCTGCAATGCGTCAATGGCGCGCCGCCGTGCAGCCGCATTCGCTGTCTCACCCAACCATCCAGCACCATCAGGCCACCGTTGAAAAACCGCGCACGCTGGCGTTTGATATCCCACTTGAATTTAAATCTGCTTTCCATCAGCGGGCAGGGCAATTCGACGGAAGCGTTTAAAGAAATTCTGCGCCTATATGATTTTAAGGAAACGTCAGTAACCCGCGGGTTGATCGAATCCGTGCAATCCGTGCGTGCGAAATCCATCAGCGCGCCGCTCAATATCGATGGCCACGCGACCATCTGCCGAGGCTTCGAAATTGAAATTGAACTCGATGAGAAATTGCTGACCGGCAGCAGCAGCTATTTATTTGCGACGGTGCTGGAGCATTTTTTTGCACTCTATTGCCCTATCAACTCGTTCACGCGCACGCTGGTGCGTTTGAAAAGTAAAGAAGGATATCTGAAGAAATGTCCGCCAAGATCCGGCGAAAAAATTCTGCTGTAATCGAGCGGTTGCTGCAGTCGCCCGAACTGGTGCCTTTTTTCCAGGCCGTGCGCCTGCTCGAGCGCGCCGCAGTACTGCATAACCGCACCCCTAGCGGTACGGCGATGAATGAGCGCGCAGTCGGGAACTTCACTCCGCCCATAACCGAGTTCGCAAGATTTTCAGCGTATTTATCATTGGGATTTCCTGGCAGCGAAATTATCCGTATTCAGCGGGAAAATGCCGGTAAAGGATCACGTTGGCACGTAACCGTCGGCTTTATGGGTCTGACCGGCTCCACCGGCGTTCTGCCATTTCACTACACGGAAATTCTGTTCCAGCGTCTGAAAATGCGCGACGAGTCACTGCGGGACTTCCTCGACTTATTCAATCACCGCATCGTCTCTTTGTTTTTCCAGGCCGGCATGAAATATCGTTTGCCGCTTGTCTATGAGCGCCAGAAACTGATTCAACAGCGGCGCGAGCGTTTGGATTCCCATACCCACGCAATTCTGTCGCTGCTGGGGTTAGGCACCGATCACCTGCTGGACCAGCTTAATATTCACCATGAATCGCTGGTTTTTTTCGCCGGTCTATTAAGCCAGCGTACCCGCCCCGCAAATGGCCTGCGCCAGCTGCTTGCACATTATTTTGATGTGCCGGTGGAGGTGCAGGAATTTATCGGCGAGTGGCACGACTTGATCGAAGACGTGCGCTCGCGCCTGCCTTATCCAGGCAACCCGCTGGGACAGAACGCTTGCCTCGGCAGGTCGGCAATTCTGGGTGGTAAAGGCTGGTTCGCGCAGGGCAAAATACGCGTCCTGATCGGGCCGCTGAACGCGGAACAATTTCAGCGCTTCGCCCCCGGTACCACCACCTTGCGCCAACTCAATGAGATCGTGAAGTTGTATTCCGGCAGCGAGTTGGATACCGAGTATGTGTTAAGAGTCGCGCGGCGACATATTCCGCACCGGATTCAGTTGCGCCAGGAGAGCCCGCCTACCATCGGCTGGGATACATGGCTGGCGAGCCAAGTGACACACACCGACAGGGATGACACCTTGGATATTCGCGTGTCCTCAGCGCGTCTCAATTGAAGCGCGCAGCAAAAACCAATAATTCACCATTTAACAAGCGTTAACGCAGAGAAGGAAATCCTATGATCAGCATCGATCTCAAGGCTCTTGTAGGCAAGCTGAATGAACCCACCCGCATCGCCCTAGAAGGTGCCGCTGGTTTGTGTTTATCCCGCACTCACTACAACGTGGAAATCGAGCACTGGCTTATCAAGCTGCTGGAAAACAGCGATAGCGATATCAACGCGGTACTCAAGAAATATGAGGTGAATCCGGGCCGGCTGCTACAACAACTCAACACCGAATTGGACCGCATCCGCGCCGGCAACACCCGCGCTCCCGCACTTTCCCCCAACATCGTCGATCTCGCTAAAAACGCCTGGCTGTTGGCGTCCGTGGAATACGGCCACGGGCTTGCGACTTCAGCCCATGTGCTCGCCGCGCTACTGCTGGATGAAAATCTGCGCCGCCAGATCAATGCCGAAGAGCTGCGCAAAATCGCCCCGGAATCCCTGCGCGATATGGTGCGCGCGATTGTCGGTACCACAGGCGAATCTTCCAGTTCCGTGATGGGCGATGTAAACGCCGCAGACGGCGCTGTGGTCGCGGCAACGCCCAGCAAAAGTCCCGCACTGGATAAATTTACCGTCAATCTCACTGAAGCGGCCAAGCAGGGGAAAATCGACGCCGTCCTAGGCCGCGACGAGGAAATCCGTCAGATCATCGATATTCTGATCCGCCGCCGCCAGAACAACCCCATCCTTACTGGTGAGGCCGGTGTGGGCAAAACCGCCGTGGTCGAAGGATTTGCCATGCGTATCGCCTCCGGCGACGTGCCCGATCCGCTGAAAGGGGTAATTGTGCGCAGTCTCGACCTGGGTCTTCTGCAAGCCGGGGCCAGTGTCAAAGGCGAATTTGAAAACCGCCTGAAATCCGTGATTGCCGAAGTTAAGGCGTCGCCCGAACCCATTATCATGTTTATCGATGAAGCCCACACCCTAATCGGTGCTGGCGGAAAGGAAGGGCAGGGCGATGCCGCCAACCTGCTCAAGCCCGCCCTCGCTCGCGGAGAATTGCGCACCATCGCGGCGACAACCTGGGCCGAATACAAAAAATATTTCGAGCGCGATCCCGCGCTAACCCGCCGCTTCCAGGTTGTCAAAATTGAAGAGCCAAGCGAAGCCAAAGCGATCGATATGATGCGGGCCATTTCCGTCATGCTGCAGAACCACCACAAGGTGCGCATTTTGGATGAAGCCATCGTGGATTCAGTGCGGTTGTCGAGCCGCTACATCACCGCGCGGCAACTGCCGGACAAGTCCGTCAGCCTGCTTGACACCGCCTGCGCACGCGTGGCGCTGAGTCAAAGCGCAACTCCTGCGGCTATTGAAGATACCCGCCGCCGCATCACCCAATGCGACACTAACATTTTGTCGCTGGAGCGCGAAAACGCCACGCTGGGCAATTGCGAGGAAACCATCGCGCAATTGAAAGCAGAGCGCGCGGAACTTGAGGAAACATTGAAGCAGCAGGAAATTCAGTGGCAGCAAGAGAAAGAAGTGGTTGCGCAGATCCATGACCTGCAGAAAAAAATCGAAGACGATTTCCAGTTTTCGCGCAAACCGGTGGACGCTTCAGAAAATAAAGACCGGCAGTCGCTGAGCGCGGAAGCGCTGCGAGATATTAAAACGCAACTGCACACGCTCATCGATCAACTGGAAACCATTCAGGGCGACGAGCCCATGATGCAGATTAACGTCAACAGCCAAGCTATCGCCGAAGTCGTCGCCAACTGGACCGGTATCCCCGTCGGCAAAATGGTGTCCAATGAAATCCAGCAGGTTCTTAATCTGGGTGAGAATTTGGGAGCGCGAGTCATCGGTCAGCCACATGCCCTCGAAGCCATTGCCCAGGCCATACGCACCTCTCGCGCCGGCCTGACAGATCCGCGCAAGCCCATCGGCGTGTTCTTCATGGTGGGTTCAAGTGGTGTGGGCAAAACCGAGACCGCTTTGGCGCTGGCGGATATCCTTTACGGCGGTGAGCAAAATGTCACCGTCATCAACATGTCGGAATTTAAGGAGGAGCACAAAGTCTCCATGCTGCTCGGCTCACCTCCGGGATATGTCGGTTACGGCGAAGGTGGCGTGCTGACGGAAGCCGTGCGCCGCAAGCCTTATAGTGTGGTGCTGCTCGATGAAATGGAAAAAGCCCATCCCGGTGTGCAGGATGTTTTCTACAACCTCTTCGACAAAGGCACTATCCGCGATGGCGAAGGGCGCGATATCGATTTCCGCAATACCGTCATCATCATGACCTCGAATGCCGGCGAAGAGCATATCCGAGCCATGTGCGCCTCCAGCGAAACCAAACCCGATCCGGAAACGCTGCTGGAGAATTTCCGCCCGCAACTTCTGCGTTATTTCAAACCGGCATTTTTGGGACGCACCACGGTTATTCCCTATTACCCACTGGGCGATGAGGATCTGATGAAAATCTGTCAGATCAATATGCGTCGTATCGAAAAGCGCATTCGCCAGAGCTACAACGCGCAGTTCAGCTATGACGAAGATGTGCTGCTGCACATAGTGGCGCGCAGTCAGGAAGTGGATACTGGCGCGCGCAATATCGAAAATATTCTGACCCGAAGTATGCTGCCCGAGTTGGCGTCCGAGTGCTTGAGCCGCATGGCAAATGGCGAAGAAATCACAAAGGTGCATGTGGGTTGCACGGAGGAAGGCAAATTTACCTATCAGATTCAGTGATAGGTAAAGATCGCCCATAAAAAAACCCGGTTTTCACCGGGTTTTTTTATTTCTTCTCCGCGGGAGGCGGCAATAGCTCGTACTGCTCGCTGGGAATATAGGCGGGTAAAACCGGATCGAAGAGATCACCGTAGAGATTGTGCAACATTAGTTTCTGTTCCATTTTCTGATCGCTTTTCCGATCCTGCCAAGGCACAACATACAAATATTTCGGCAAGTCCGTATTGCCTTTGATCACCGTGGTTTCCAGATCAATCTGATCCGAGCTTTGCGCGTTGGCGGTGGCTACCACGGACATAAATGCGACGAAGATCATCAGCCAATATTGTTTTTCCATAAATCCTCCTAATGACCCAGGCTTTGCGCCAGGTTTTCCACCCACGCTTTAGTAGCTTCGTCATCTTTCGCCTGAGCGAGATAACGGTTGTAATAATCCACCGCCACAGCAGTATTCTGCAGATAAATATCCTGCAGCAACGCCATGTTGTAGAGCGCGTTGGCGTACTGAGGAGACAGCTTGAGTGCATCCGCATAATGCTGCTCCGCTTTTTTAAATTCGCCGTTCTCCACCGCCAGCAGACCCGCGAGATTATGGGCTTGCACCGCGCGCGGATAGGCTGCAAGAATTCTGGTAACAGTTTTGTCAGCTGCAGCGAAATTATTCTGCTGATATTGGCTAAGCGCCAAATTCAGCCACAACTCCGCAACATCTGTACGCTCGCGCGACAAAGACTCCAATATATTTTCCGCCTTCTTGGGCTGCTGCTGATCCAGTTGCGCCAGCGCCTCTTGAAAACGCGCCGTCTGGGACGGCGTTAGTGATTCAATACCAGCGGACTTTTGTTCCGGCTTGCCACCTGTGGTACCGCAGGCGCTCAACAACATCATCAGCGCCGTCCCAATCCAAATTTTCCATCCACTCGTTAAGCGCATGTTAAATACCTAGAATTTAATGTGTGCCACAGAGGTCTCGAATTTACCCGGGCGACCGTAGCGGGCCGGGAAGAGCTCCTTGAGATTGTTAAGACTGGTTTTGACCGCAGGATCATAAATGCCCTGCGCAATCCGGCTGACGTTGGTTTCATAAAATTCGATCGCTTTGTCTTCGAACGGAAACGCCTGGTCTTCAAGAAGGATGTTGTACTGCTCCAATTCATCCGCATTCAAATTTTTAGGGCGCTCAGATTCGAGAAGTGCTATGGAGAAGCTGCGGTAGATATCACCGATAGCCTGGGTGGAGCGAGTAACAAAATCCGCGTGCCCATAAACCGC
>JBQGED010000248.1:0-11364 GCA_052039425.1 Sphingobacterium griseoflavum
ATTCCAATAACGCAGAAAAGGGACGCTATGCTCAAGTATCTCCCCCTCCTATTGGCTTTAACTACGGCAACTGCCCCCGTCTGGTCCGCAGGCGGTCGTGAGGATTACGACATCGACGACAATGGCCTGATCGAAATTAACGATCTGGCGGATCTTAATGAGCTGCGCAACGATGTGACAGGCAAAACGCTCTACGGCAGTGATGCCGGCTGCCCTGAAGGCGGTTGTCGCGGAGTCGAGCTGACGGCGGATCTGGATTTTGATACCAATCAGGATGGCGTCATAGATGCGGCCGACACCTACTGGAATGGCGGTAAGGGATGGGAGCCGATCAATTATTTCAGTGGGGTTTTTGAGGGCAACGGCTTCGTCATCCGCAATCTGTATGTCGATCGTCCCGACGGGGAATATGCAGGTTTATTTGGCTACACCAACGGTGCCACCATTCGCCGCACCGGAATTGCGGGCAAGCTGTCTTTTGTGCGCGGTCCTTTTGCAGGGATGTTGGCGGCCCGTGTCGAACATACAAATCTTGAAGCGGTTTTCAGCACTGGCCGGATTGAGGGGAACTACTACAGGGTGGGAGGCATTGCTGGCTATTATTTCGTGGGGGATTCGAGAAATCTGTTTTCCACCGTAAGGCCGCGCTTTCTCAACTGGGCTGAGCGCGAACCCGTTGGCGGCATTCTCGGCGACCTGAGTGTAGGCAATATTTGGAATACTTTTGCGGCAATCCCGCTCGTCAACGATGGTGGTGGCTTGATCAATAGTCATTTCGTTTCGCGTCCTGGCGGGTCTACTAATGGCAGCAATACGTTCGCGGAACTGATGTGCCCCCGCTATGCAGGTGACCCTGCGTGTCTTGCGAATTTATATAGAAATTGGGGCGTGGAAAAAGATGCCGACGGCACGCCCTTCTGGGACTTTGGCCATGCGTATCAATTACCCGGATTGGCTTTGAATGGCCGCATCTTCCGCGACAGCGATGGCGACGGCTATCTGGATGAAGATGATGACGATGCCGACGGCGATGGCGTAAATAACGTCGAGGACGCTTTCCCACTGCATCCGTTGGTATCTCTCGACGCCGATGGCGACGGTTATCCGGATGTTATGGATCCAGCGTGTGATCTGCTGTGCCGCATTGATAGCAACCTCTATGTAGACGCATTCCCCAATAATCCCGCAGCTGCTGTCGATATCGATGGCGACGGCAAACCGGATCGCTGGAATTCTGACTGCGATACCGAATGTCAGGCGACGTCCGGATTGGTTTTGGATGACGTGGTAGAAGATCGAGAATCGCCACAAATTCTGTTTCCCCCCTCACGCGTGGAAACGACCACCGACAAATTTTTCAGCTCGCTGGCAGCAACTGACATGATCACCTATGACAACAGCGATTGGGTCAATGCCGATGGCAACGTGACTTTCCAGATTTTTTATGCCGATCAAATGGTGGAGCAATCTGCTTCCCAACCCATTTCCCTACCGCTGGGTGACTATCCTGTGCGATTGATTGCCAAAGACCGTGCGGGCAATACCAGTGATCCAGTGACCATCGAATTAGGGGTGCGCTATGAAGTAGGCTTCGGGCAAACATCGGTAGAGGCCAGAGAAGGAACTACCGCAAAAATTCCCCTGGCTTTTTCCCCTGCCAACCCGGATATGCCCATCACGCTGGTATTTCAGGTCGAGTTAGTTTCTCCGACAGCAATTATGGAAGACATCGCAATCGAGCAAAGAACCTTTACCCGGAAATTCAATCCGATTTCCGCTGGCGGTACATATGTACTGGAAATTCCTGTGGCAAATGATTTTCTGACGGATGAAGACGAGCCGGATGAGGAGCTGCGGATTCACCTGATCCGAGCCTATAAAACGCAGGGCGAAGAACCGATTCTTGTGGCGCCCGCGCAGCAGGCTTTGACACTGCTGATCCCGGAAAATCCTTCTTCATGGGGAACGTCGAGTTCAAGTTCAAGTTCAAGTTCAAGTTCAAGTTCAAGTTCAAGCTCCTCAAGTGCCAGTTCTTCAAGTTCCAGTTCGTCAAGCTCCAGCTCAGGTGCGGGCACGAGCTCTGGTTCCGGTTCAGAATCGCCCGGTAGCTCCGGCGGCAGTTTGGATTGGTTGTTTTTGATGCTGACCAGCACACTGCTGCTTGTGAACGTAAAACCAAACACACGTTAATTTCACCCACATAAAAATCATCTGTGCGCTATCCGCACAGATGATTCCCTCTCCGGAATAATCATCGGTTTGCGCAGCAGTGAAAGTGTCCTTAAGATGCCGCGTACTTTATATCTCGTTAGGAGAAATGCCGTGGCGTTAAAGCTTATCTGTAAGCAGATTGGAGCGATTATTTGCCTCGCGTGCCTCGCTGTTGAGGCGCTCGCCGCTGCAGCCAATCATGTATTTATTGTCAGCTTCGATGGTGGCAAACCTTCTGTTATGCAGGACAGCGCCATGCCGGCATTCAAGAATATGGTACAGCAGGGTGCGTGCACATCTACCGCGTTTACCATAGTGCCCAGCTTCACTCTTGTCGCGCACGCCTCCATGTTGACCGGTGTTCAGCCCAACAAACACATGATTGATTGGAATGATTGGTGGCCTGCAAAAGGGCCAGTTCGGGTGCCGACAATATTCGCGTTGGCCAAGAAAAAAGGACTCACCACCGGATTAATCGCCGGTAAAACGAAGTTCAAGCATTTGGATATTCCCAACTCCCTCGATTTATTTTCCGCTGGCGAAACCTCCGCGCAGGACGTCGCAAAAATTGCGGCTCAATTTATTATGAAAAATAAACCTAATCTCACCTTTATCCACTTTGCCGATTCCGATAATGCCGGTCACAGTTATGGTTGGGGCAGCGAAGAACAAAAACGCGCATTCGCCGACCAGGACGGGGCTTTGCAGGTTTTGCGAAATGCGGTGGCTGAAGCGGGAATCGAGAAAGACAGTGTATTTATTCTCACCGCCGATCACGGCGGCCATGGCTATGGCCACGGCACTGCAGAGCTGGAGGATATGCACATTCCGTGGGTTGCTTGGGGCAAAAATGTAAAACCGGGTGCGTTGAAACGCAGGATCGATATTTTCGACACCGCCGCGACGGCGCTTTGGCTATTGGGTGTTCGCATTCCTCACAGCATGGATGGCAGACCGGTGAAGGAAGCGTTTTATCACCGCTGATGTGCCCGCGCCTCATATCAGGCGGTGCATATTAATTTGTCAACATTCATGCCACCTGATCTTGAATACGAATAATTACGTATTGCCTGACTAAAGCCAGCCTCCTATAAAGACGTGCATAGCGGCGCATATCGTAATGTGACGGAGAAGGTACAATCAAATTCGGTGCTGATAGAGACAAAATACAATGTGACGCTGCCTTCATACAGCATAAACATCAGGATCAAGGAATATGAGAATTTACCAAGCGATACCTATTGCTGGAACAATCTTTCTGGTCGGTCTTTCGGGTTGCGATAGCAGCTCCACTTCAGCTGATACAAAGAACAGTTATAAAAATAGCAATGCTCCGTCATCCAGTAATTCATCTTCATCGAGCAGTTCGTCGTCCAGTAGTTCAAGCAGCTCATCATCTTCAAGCTCCAGCAGCTCGTCCTCGTCCAGTTCTTCATCCGGTGGGGCAGTGGATATTCTGAGACCACTCGATCATGTGGGCGGATTGTTACCGTATTCGCTCGGCAGACGGCAGGGCACACTTTATGGAGAAGGCGGTCATGCCGGCCAATTCGCAACGGTATATGCGGCTATCAACGCCGGCTCCGAAGAGGCTGCTACCTACAACTATTCTCTTATTGAAATTCCAGTATTTTCCGCAGACACCTATTACGAAGGCGGCCAAGCCGTCGATCGCAGTGAGTTGGCTCTGCAGCAACAACAAAACGCGTGGGATAGTGATTGGGAGGGCGATATTCTCGCGACATCACTGACCGCGCGAACCGGGAAATTCAGCTACGAAATTCCGGTTACAGCGACGACTGTCGCCGTTGAAATTCACGTGGTGCCATTTCAGGATGAACCCTATTCAGATCTCAATTTCAACGTGACCATTGAAAACAACGCAACGATCAGCAGAACCTTCCAGCGCTCCAATCAGGAGCCACTGCCGCAAATTCAGGGATTAACCTTCCCGAGCGTTGCGGTTGCGGATGGCAATTTGACGTTGGAGTTTGACTTACCTGCAGAATATTTTGGCGTGTCTGCGATTTTGGTGACGGACTACAATGGGTTTCTTGAATGCACGGACGAAGGCATCTGCGAATAGTCGCAGCGGCAAAATGCAAAGCGGAAATACGCTCAGAATGAAAAAAGGCGGCAAAAATCATTCAAGTCCTGATGATGACACCGCCAATTTCCCACGGGCAGACCAAAGACATTGCAGGAATACCCCCAACGGGTGGCGAAATCGAACAGCGCGCAGGGTTCCCGATTAATCAGCAGCAATGCCTGCTTGCTGTCCCTGGACCACGCCATCTGCGCGAGCATAGGTGAGTTATTTCCGCCCGCCAGAATATCAGCTACCGAATAAATCGGCACAGTATCGATCTCTGTATAACCTCTGCCGGTATTTTCCAGGCTGGTAAACCAGGATTTTGCGCCATCGTCACGAAAGACGACTTTCACATTTCCCCGAGCACTGTCGAGATGAATGGTCGAGCCGGGACCATAATTGGCTTCCGCTGAAATCGATATGCGTTGCGTCATAGGTACTCCAGGAATGCTATTTATCGATGCGGTTTTGGTGATCGAGAGTTTTTTCCAAAAACATCGCCTTGCCCATCCGCGGGTCGAGCTCGTAGCCCGAAAAACCGAATGATCGATATACCGCCTGCGCAACTTTATTACCTTCCAGCACTTCCAAAGTCATTTTGCAGCATCCCAATCTGTAGGCGAGTGACTCTGCAGCATCCAGCATCAGCTTACAAATACCGCGGCCGCGATAAGCAGCGGAAACCACCGCGTCGTGAATATTCAGCAGCGGCTTGCACGCAAAAGTACTGAAACCCTCGATACACGTCAGCAGGCCAACAGGAATATTTTTGTCAAACGCCAAAATCACATGCACCGTCGAGCGACTGTTTAGCTCGGCAATCAGATTGGCTTTTGCATAATCCGACAGCGCTTTGCCACCACCCATAGGATCGCGGGCGTATTCGTCGAGCAAAACCATCAACGCATCCGCATGTGTGGGCAGATTTAAATCGGCTTGTAATATTTGGATCAAGGTAGGCTCCAGCAAAAATGCGACTTTGAAAAATTCGGCACTTATTGTCGTAGAATCTTATCCATTGATTTGCCTTTCGCCAGCTCATCAATCAGTTTGTCGAGATAACGGATATTGCGCATCAACGGATCCTCAACGTCTTCCACACGCACACCGCAAACCACACCTTTAATCAACGCCATGTTCGGATTCAGTTCCGGTGCCTGGGCGAAAAAAGTGGCAAAGTCTGTTTGCAGATCGATATGACGCTGTAATCCGACGTGATCATAGCCCGTCAGCCAGCAGATAATCTGATCCACTTCCGCCTTGGTGCGGTTTTTACGCTCCGCCTTTTGCACATACATGGGGTAAACCTTGGCGAAGGGCATGGTGAATACTTTGTGCGTCATATTGGTTCCCTCACCACAAAATCATGCTCGATTTTTTGCTCATAATCTGCGGACGAAAATATTCAACACACGGAGACTGTGCCATGCCGTAACACACATGCAACGGCAGCAAATGCTCTTCTCGCGGCTGGCAATAACGGGCTCCTGGAGCTTCATCCCAGTTAATCAGTGCTTCCTTCCGTACTTCCTCGGAAATATCTGTTTGACTGCAAGTCGTGTGCAACCACTCTTCGAAGGCCAAGTTGAGCCCTTGGGATTCTTCAGTATCCGGGCGGAAAAACGCTTTCATATTGTGAAAAGAAAAGCCGGAACCGACTAGCAGAATGTTATCGCGATTCAGTGATTGCAGCGCTCGGCCAATATTGATATGCAGCTGGGCATCGAGAGTGTCAACCAGCGACAGCTGCACACAGGGTATATCCGCAGCCGGATACAGAATTGACAGCGGCACAAAAAGTCCGTGATCAAATCCTCTCTTTTCATCAAGCGCAGATTCAATACCAGCGTCATTCAATAACTGATGAATTTTATGGGCGAGCGACGGATTGCCGGCGCAGGGATAGCGAATTTCGTAGGACTCGGGAGGAAAGCCGTAATAATCATAAATCAGACCAGGATTCGCGCCAGACGTTATCGTCGGAACCCGCGCCTCCCAATGTGCACTGACAACCACAATCGCATCCGGTTTTGGCAACAGGGTCGCGATATGTTGCAGGCAGGAAACCATCTCTCGATGATTCTCATCACCCAGCAAAGGCAAAGGCCCGCCGCCGTGGGACAGGAATAATGCTTTATAGAGATTGTTCATGGGACATCTACTCTATTTGAGTTAATCTGCGTTGAATAAATTTTAGAACCGTTTGCTCCACAATCTCCGCTGCTCCCGGTTTCCTATCGTTTTTTACTCAACAAAAAGACTTTACTATCAAATAATGCGGACCTATACCGTCAATCATAAATTCCTCGGATATAACGCTGTACCCCGCTTTTGTATAAAACCCGATAGCAGAACTTCTCGCGTTTGCCCATATTACCGAGGCACCGCTCCCCCTTGCGTAATTTTCTGCGGCAGCCAGCAGCAACGAGCCAACGCCTTGCCCTCTATAAGCCCTGCTCGTCGCCATCGCCCGGATCTGCCATGCGCTTTCTTGTTGAAAAGCTTGATGCCCTGTGCGGTAAACCGAAACCACACCCACGAGATGTCCTTCATCATCTAACGCACCGAAATGCCGAGTATCCAGAGCATCGTCACCTTCAAATAGGCAGGTCGAAACATCCTTTCCGGGCCTTAGAATTTCGTTTCTAAGGGCCAGTGTTTGTTGTGAGGGAATTTCTTCAATTTTCATATCGCAGCCGATCTGGAGTCCTCATCTTTAGCCTACCCAATACATTAAAGCCAAAGAGACGATTAACGCCCCCGTAACAGCTCTTAGTTCTTCTTCATAGATACAAAATATGATTTGCGATATTGGTGGGAAGAAGAAGTTTAAGGCGGCGCACGCCACTGACACATTCAGCCCCTTGACGATTGACCATATCCACGCCATCACAAAGATAATGATTGCCACTATTTCCATATATTCCTCACTTCTCCAGTGTTTTATTCAGATCGCCCTATGCAAATCTGGTGAAATCAATTAATTAGCTCGCCGAATGGCGGGTTATTTTTTAGAATCCGGCGAGCACAATTTTGCCGCGCGCTTTTCCGGATTCAATCAAGGCGTGAGCGCGCTTGAGATTGTCGGCGTTGACGGCGCCGAAGTTTTCATTGATGGTGGTGCGTATTTTTCCATCATCCACCATATTGGCGATGATATTTAAAATACTGTGCTGCTGGACAATATCTTCGGTGGTGTAAAGCGCTCGGGTGAACATCAGCTCCCAATGCAGAGAGAGACTTTTGCGCTTGAGCAGTTTGATGTCAAAAGCATCAGGATCGTCAATCAGGCCGAATTTTCCCTGGGGTTTTATCACATCGACGATTTGGTTGATGTGCTGACCTGAGTGGGTGAGACTGACGACATAATCCGGTTGTATTTTGAGCGCGCCGAGTTGTTCCTCAAATGACGCGTGGTGATCAATCACATGATGCGCGCCCATTTCCTTCACCCAATTTTTGGTTTCCTCCCGCGAGGCGGTGCCAATAATGGTGAGATCCGTGAGCTGGCGGGCGAGCTGAACCATAATCGAACCTACACCACCGGCGGCGCCCACAATCAAAATGCTTTTGCCACCGGTGCCAGGTTTAATTTCCAGACGATCAAATAACATTTCCCAGGCGGTGAGGCTGGTGAGCGGCAGCGCCGCCGCGGCGGGAAAATCGAGAGTCTTTGGCATTTTTCCGACAATGCGCTCGTCCACCAAATGAAATTCACTATTGCTGCCCGCTCGCGCGATGGAGCCCGCATACCAAACATGATCGCCGGGTTTAAACAAAGTCACTTCCGGCCCCGTGGCGCGCACAACCCCCACCGCATCCCAGCCGAGTACACGCCATTCACCTTCGGGCGGCACCATGCCGCGGCGCACTTTGGTGTCCACCGGATTCACCGACACCGCGCGCACATCCACCAATAAATCCCTTCCCGTCGCGACCGGCTCGGGCAAGTCAATATCCACCAGCGCTTGCGGGTGATCGATGGGATAGGATTTTTGATAGCCCACAGCTTTCATGACGCCTCCTAAAGTGCTTTATCAATAATGGTTTTCAATTTATTCGCGGTGTTGACGCCCACTTGCACATCCACGGGCTTGCCATCTTTGAACAGAATGAGCGTGGGAATGCTGCGGATATTGTACTGACCGGCGATGGCGCCGTCCTGATCCACGTCCAGCTTGACGATATCCACACGATCCGCGTATTCGCCCGCCAGCACTTCCAATACCGGCGCCTGCGCGCGGCACGGTCCGCACCAGTCCGCATAAAAATCCACGAGCACTGGCCGATTATTGTCGATCACCCGCTGCTGAAAGTTGCTTTGGTTGACTTGGGGTAGGTTTGCCATATTGATTTCTCCTGAGAAGAAAATGATTGATTGCGAAATTGCGCGTTTGTTACATCAAAATAAATTGAATAATCCGTTATTCGAAGTTGTGACCCACCATCACACCGCCCCACACCACATTGCGGTCGCCATTGCCATCGCGAATTTCCGATGTGTGGCCGCGCAGGCCGTAGCTGATGAAAAAGCCGTTGGAAAATCCGTGGGTATAACCCAGCCACGCTTCCACTACGAGGTGGCGCAAAGCGCCGCTGGAATATTCCACCGCAGAATCCCGCCATTGCCCCTGTAAAAAGGCGTTATACAACCGCGCCTTGACCGCGATACCGGCCCAGAAAAAACGCTCCACGGAGCGATTGTTGAGCTGCGCGGAAGTCTCCGCATAACTCGCCTGTTCCGGGTGGAAATTGTGCCAGGCGGAATTCAGATGCCCAGTGCGGAAATTCAAGCCCCAGCTGGCCTCGGTGATATATCCAACCGAAACACTTTGGGTGTGTTTGATTTCCAATTTATCCGTGGGCGCTGTCAATAATTTCTGCCGCGCCAAGCTGTAGCGCAAGGTCGGTTCGCCGCCGTCGGAAATCTGATGACGCCAGCCCTGGGGTGCGTCACCTTCCAGCAGACTGTGCAGCCCTTTTTGCAAATCGCCCACCACGTCGAGGCCGAGAACCCCCAGGGTCAATTGCGAACTGATGACCGTTCCAGCCAGAGGATAAATGCGCTCACTCCGAGTCGATGCGTACACTAGGCTCGCGTAGGGCCGGTCGTCGGAATTGGCGATGGGATTCTCGATGTCTTCCGGCGTAAATCCATAAAGGCCAATCTCCACCCCACGGCGGGTCGCCTTTTCGAGACCGAGTCGGCTGTCGATCCACTCAAGTGGCTGCGCCACTGGTGATGTCGTCGCGGAATCGGATATGTGCAGCAGACTCAATCCGTAGGTGTAGTCCTGATCACGGCTTCCAGGCACCAGGAAGTCATTATCAAACCCGACTGCCCAACGGTCGCAACTCAGTGTTTCACTCACGAGCGGAGTATGTGCAGATACCCGCGTTTCCAAACCGTCCGCTGACGCATCGGCGTGTGCGCTCAGTAAAACTAAAGTGCCTAGCCATAGCAGAAACCATTTCATAACTCTCTCCAAAGTGACCGGTCGTCTCAAACATAATGACCGGTCGGCTTATCTTTCGATAAAAATACGGACCCCTAAAAAATAACGTTCAACATCCCCAGGAACGCATCCAGCGGCTCACGGCATTTGGATGCCTTAGACCGCATGATGGCGCCCTCCCAAGCATTAAAAAGAAACTCCGCAGCCTGGGTTGGCTCCATCGGCCGGGTGAGGTCTCCGCGCTCCTGAGCCTCGCGCAATGCCTGGGCGATCAGCCCAGTGACTTGCTTGAACTTGCGATGCAGCAGTTGGCGAATGGAATCCGAGCTGTCCGACATCTCCTGGCACATATTGCCTAGGAAGCAGCCGTCGCGAAATTCGTTACCGCAAGCGTGCTCTACCCCGGTTTCGAAGTAAGTGCGCAGTCGTACTAATGGCGGCACATCAACAGCAGTGAGGATACTCTCGGCAGAACAGCGCACCGAGTTGGCCGTGAACTCCACCGCCTCCAGCGCGAAGGCTTCCTTGCTTTCGAAGTAGTTGTAAAAGGAACCTTTGGGCACGCCGGCGGCGTCCACTATGTCTTTGACACTGGTCCCGTTGTAGCCCTGGCGTACCATTACCTCTATGCCAGCCTGGAGGATTTCGTCTTTTTTCCGGTCGCGCTTGCTCATGGTGCCGCCTGTTGATCCTTAATGAATGGCACTTTATATGACCGGTCGTCTTATTTCAAAGAATGTTTGGTGCTTGGTTTTAGATCGAATGGTTATCAAGGGAATATGCCTCGCCGTCCTTGGCTCGACAGTGGTCGTTGGAGGTACGCAGTCTAGAGGTACGGCAATCCTAGAGGTTCTGGCAATCGATTGCGGGGTTGTGCTGTGCGATGAACATCTTCTGCTCCACCAGCCGGGCTTTTTGTTGTTCGTCCAGAAGTGAATATTGGGGCGGCTGTTCGAGGTAGGCAATTTCTTGCTGCAGTTCGCTGATATCCGTTTTGATCGCGTTTACGGACTGATTGAGTGCAGCGCAGGTCTGCGGGCGAATGGTGGGATCCATGTCGTGCAAGTCGGTCAGAATTTCCTCTTTGCCTTCCCGCATGCTTTCGGTTTTTTCCTCAATGGCGGCGAGCTTGTGCTCCAGCTCCACCAGTTTGGAATTCCCCTGTGCCCAAACCGGCGCAACAGCGCATAAGACGAACCACAAGAGCATTTTTTTCTTCATAAACGCCATTCCAAAGTTGTTACGGTCGCTGTCTCCGGCCAAAAACCAGGACCGGCAGATGGTAAAGGCAAAATGCGCGCCGCACCATGAATTTTTGTAGTAGCACAGCAGAACAAATAACACGGCAAGTTCTCAACTCACCAGGGTGTTCGGCGCTAGCTTTCAATTCTTATCTACACTAATTATGCTGCCCATCACCTGTGGTCAAAACGCTAGCGGCGGACAACAGCAAGTGCTGGATTGAATTTTTTCACAGCCTCTGGCGAACATCTGCGCACCTTCGCAGGTCCATGGGGAAACTGCTCATCGCTCCGGGAAAACATAACAATGAAACGACGCAAACCGATTGTGATAGCCAACTGGAAGCTCAACGGCGGGCTGGAT